>JBILUU010000237.1:0-4854 GCA_044370815.1 Bacteroidia bacterium | reverse complement strand
CTTATAATGGCTGTGCGCCACTAAATTCATGATATCTTCTTCTAAGTTGGCGCCTGTGCAGCTAATAATATCAACTTTTCCTTGACGAATCATTTCGGCCAAAGATTTTCCCAATTCAGCAGTACTCATCGCACCAGCAAGTGTTACCATCATTTTGCCACCTTCGGTAAGATGTGTTTCATATCCTTTCGCTGCATCAACAAGTGCGGCTGCATTAAAGTGCAGAAAATTATTTTCAATAAACTGTGAAATTGGTCCTTTCTTTGTCATATCTTTATTATTTGGGTTGCAAATGTAATTGATTACTTGCTTCATACAAAAAATAAACAAATTACATCAACCAGCAGAAAATCAATTAATGGCAAGGTTCTTTGCTTAGTCCACTGTTAAGCCTACATTAAATGTTAGGGATAAACAAGAAGGCACAAAAAATGATTATATTTGCCAAATTTTAAACAAAACAACTTAGTAAAATGAAGAAATTATTATTTGCAGCATCCTTGATTGTAACCTTTGGGCAGAGCTCATTTTCGCAGTGTTCAGATTTGTTTATTTCTGAATATGTTGAAGGAACAGGAAACAATAAGGCAATTGAGATTTATAATCCCACTCAAAACCCTATTGCTTTGTCCAATTATCGTTTGGTAAGATGGGATAATGGGAATGTACTTGTAGAGCCTTTTCCATTAGAAAATGTTTTGAACTTACCATCTAATATTACAATGGCTCCAAACACCACATATGTTATGGCTTTAAATCTAACAGATCCTGCTGGAACTGGCCAAAATGCACCAATTGATTTGGAATTGCAAGCTGCCGCAGATACCTTATTATGTCCGGGTTGTGCTACTGGTACCAATGAATCAAGAGTATTATGCTTTAATGGAGATGATGCCTTAACGCTGCAAAAAAATAATGGAGGAGTTTGGGTAAATGTAGATATTTTTGGCTGCATTGGTGAAAGACCCTCTAATTCAAATGGTTCATTTTCCCCAACAGCCGGTTGGACTATATTGCCGCCATTTTCGAGCATGCCAGCAAATTATGATTCTAATACACAAGGACCATACTTTTTACAATATTGGTCACAAGATAAAACATTAAAGCGTAAGTTTAACATTAAACAAGGAGTAACAACGAATCCTGCACCTCAATCTTTTAATGCATCAGTACAATGGGATTCATTGCCTGCAAATACCTATACAGGTTTAGGTTCACATTCTTGCGAATGCTATCCACAAGCCATTGAAAATAATCAATTGGAAGCTTCAACTTCTATTTCACCAAATCCGTCAAATGGTTTAATCACTGTAAAAACATCTCAATTTAATGGCTACGTGCAATTAACCAATGTAGCTGGTGAAATGGTTAAATCTATTGAAATTAATAAACTCACTGACAGTTTTACACTTGATTTATCAGGATTAGCAAAGGGTATTTACAACTTAAGTATGTTTGGAAAAGGAAACAATAACGAAAGAATTGCACACAAAAAAGTTGTTATTCAATAACTAATTATTAACTCATTAAATTATAAGGTTGCCCTATAGAATGGACAACCTTTTTTTTTCAAAGGTCAATCAATTACTCATGAGATTTATAACCACACTAGTATTTGTTTTAGTATTTAACTTAATTGCAATAGCCCAAAGTGGTGGTATTAAAGGAACTGTGACTGATGCAGCTACGGGAGAGCCCATTATTGGCGCAGCTGTTAGCGCTGGTCCTAACAAAGCAGTGGCTACTGATTTAGATGGTAATTACAAATTGGCCTTAGAGCCTGGTGATTATGATGTTAAAATTACCTATGTAGGCTATCCTCCACAAGAAAAAAAAGTAACCATTGCTGATAAGTTTGTAACTGTAACTTTTTCTATGGAAACAAAGGTGTTAAGAGAGGTTGAAGTGGTTTCTGATATTGCCATTGCTAGAAAAACGCCTGTAGCTTTTTCAAACATTCCAGTTCAAAAAATTCAAGAGCAACTAGGTACACAAGATTTACCCTTAATTTTAAACTCTACTCCTGGAGTATATGCCACGCAAGTGGGTGGAGGTGATGGAGATGCCAGAGTCTCGATCAGAGGATTTAATTCTCAAAATGTATTGGTGTTAATTGATGGTATTCCCATGAACGATATGTTTAATGGTCGTGTATATTGGTCTAATTGGTTTGGCCTTGATAATTTGACAAAAGGAGTGCAAGTGCAAAGAGGCTTAGGCGCTTCTAAATTAGCCATTCCTGCCATTGGAGGTACCATGAATATTTTAACTGCTGGCATTGAAGCTACCAAGCAAATTGTAATAAAAGAGGAATTGGGTAATAATTTTAATTTCAGATCAACTGTTTCGGCAAGTTCTGGTCGTTTAAAAGGTGGATGGGGCGTTACTGGTGCTTTATCGTTTAGAAGAAATGATGGTTGGGTTGATCAATTAGGGTCACGCATGTTTTTCTACTTTTTAAAAGTTGATAAATTGATTGGGAGCCACTCCTTAAGTTTTTCGGCCATGGGCGCTCCGCAAACCAGCGGGCAAAGAGACCGGAGGTTAGCTCAAAGAATTTCAATTTACGATAGAGAAGAAGCCTTCAATTTAGGTATCGATACTACGAATAATTCTGACTTAATAGAAAGAGGAAGAAGATATAACCCAAGTTGGGGCTATTTAAGAAGAACACGAGGCGATAAATATGGCGCTCCGCAAGAAATTGTAAATACAAGTGTAAATCAATTTCATAAGCCTATTTTTAGTTTAAAAGATTTTTGGACTGTAAATGATAAAGTGGCTATTTCCAATATTTTGTATGCTTCCTACGGTCGTGGAGGTGGAACACAATTGCAAAATAATGTGCCTAACTCAACACCTAACTTAAATGGAGAACAAAATATTCAATCAATTTATGATGCCAACGCATTTAGTCCACTGAACGATAGCATATTACCTGATAAACCTAATTGGATGCGATCAAATAATTATGTTAGAAAAGCTTACAACGAACACGATTGGTTTGGTACATTATCTACCATTAATTATAGCCCCACCAGCAAACTTGATATCACTGGTGGATTTGATTTGAGAAGATATCAAGGAAGGGTATTTAGTAGAATTGATGATCTTTTAGGTGGAGATTTCATTCAAAGTAATTTAAATCCTAATGAAGAAACCAACATTGTAAGGCAAGAAGGTGATATTGTGTTTCAAAACGTACATAGATTTGTAAGATGGGCAGGTGTTTTTGCCACTGCTGAATATAAGGCAGAAAAATTTACCGCATTTATGAATGTGAGTGGAAGTTACAGTGGGTATAAGCAAATAAACTATTTTTTAAAGAAGCAAATTGAGGTTGGTGATACCACTTTAAATATTGGCTACTCCGATACTATTTCTTATCAAGGTGTTGAATATACCAGAAATACAGCCGGTTTAAAAGATAATGCTACAGATTGGAAATATTTGGGTGGATATGTTATCAAAGGTGGTTTTAATTATAACCTAACCGACTACATGAATGCCTTTGTAAACATTGGTTATTTTAGCAGAGCACCTTTGATGGAAAATGTTTTTAGCAACGATAATCGAGAATTTAAAAATATTAAGAACGAAGAAATTAGTTCTTTGGAATTAGGCTATGCATACAAATCTAAGTTTTTTACGGCTAATGCAAATGCCTATTATACCATTTGGAACAATAGACCCACCAGAGCCATCTTTGTAATTGATGGTGAGCCAATATCTGCAAATGCAGAAGGGATGCAAGCTTTGCACAAAGGCATTGAATTTGATTTTGCCTTAAAACCATTTAGCTTTCTAACTTTCGAAGGTATGGCCTCTATTGGCGATTGGACTTGGACAAAAGCTGCCTCAGCAACTATTTTGGGAGAAGATGGTAATGTTTTGGGTGAAGCTAAATTTGATCCTTCGGGCGTAAAAGTTGGAGATGCTGCTCAACATGTTTATGCTGTTTCTTTTAGAATTGAACCTATCAAACGATTATATTTTAAACCGCAATACACCTATTTTACACATAATTACGCTAACTTTTCTCCCGATGGTTTAGTAGTTACTGATATCGAAAAAAATTGGGGGCCAAATTTAGGTCGTCAAAGCTGGAGAATGCCAGATTATGGTAGCTTAGACTTAAATATTGGTTGGGGATTTTATCATAACAAAACCAAATATGATATCAGAGGTTCTGTTTTGAATGCCTTGGATAGTTTTTTCATTACTGATGCTCAAAGTAATAATTCAGGTGGTCAAACATTTAATGCTACCTCTTCTACTGTGAATGTAGGTTTAGGAAGAAGATGGACGACCTCAGTAACTGTAACTTTTTAATGATGACTATTATGAAAAAATACATCAATTTGTTTCTTGGGGTTAATTTCTTTAGCTTACTAATTTTTAGTTCATGCTCAAAAAAGGAGCAAGAATTGAGCGATAAACTCAAAGGGAAATGGACTGTTTCTGAAATTAGATTTAATGAAGATTCTATTTATAGTTTTGCAGAGGGTGTGCATAGCATCGAATTTTATGGTGGTAAAAAAGCCTATACATCAACATTTTTAGGCGTATATAGGATTGATTATGTTGATCAAATCTTAAAAGATGTGGCCGACACTTTTAGATACGACATTAAAGAAAATCAATTGAATATTACCAACATTGACAATGCGTCTAGCACTTCAAAAACATTCAAACTTATAAGATATCGTTACAAAATTGAAACATTAAACAACACCGAATTGTATCTCAACAGAACACCATTTGATACAACAACAGCCTATCTGAAAGCATTTAAGTAAACCCAAAAAATAAAATAATGACAAAAAAAATTACAATTATTATTTTAGCCCTATG
>JBILUU010000236.1:0-4858 GCA_044370815.1 Bacteroidia bacterium | reverse complement strand
TATGTAACGTTTAATTTTATAAAATTACTTCCTTTAAGTACCACCCGGTTGGCTCCAACTGCTGAGGCAGTGGGTACTAAATAGAGCCCTTTTTGTGTTCTTTTTCCTGATATCAACTCTTGCAAATAAACAGCAAGATTGAAACTATAAGTGTTATTGGCCGGATTGTAATCACCGCTGAAGTAACCCTCGCCTATATTAAAGTCTGGAATGCCTGCGTAATTTCCGGTTGAATCCTTTTCTACGAGCAACAGTTTTGACTGAATGTCATAGTCACCAATGAGCGAAGTTTCGATAGGTAAAATAAGTTCGGCTTTGCTGATTACGATGGGCATGGAATCTTTCCAACTTTCGATATTGGTGAACCATATTTTTGAGGAGAGACCCGCCATGTTTTGTATAAAAAGCTGTGTCTTTCCCTGAGTGGTGTCATTAAGCTGATTATTAATGGCAGGAATTCCATTTCTTTCATGCTTAAAAAAATTGATTCTAGCACAATCGGATGTCACATTGAAACTAATTTGCTGTGGGAGTGGATCCGAGTCATTGTGAAAGTAAATAGTGAACTTTGCAGGGGCATCAGCACTAAGCAAATTAAACGATAAAATAGCACCATTCCCGGTAGTTTGAAATTCGTTGGATGGCTTGAAATAGAAACCTTTAAAAAAACTGGTAAAACCACTACTATTGATGGTCGATTGATTGTTCAATATATTTTGTGCGAAGCTTACCGGCAACCTGAATTTTTGTACAGGTGTTCCGCTCTGATATTTTCCGCTTGGGTCGGGTAAAATAGTATGCTCGCTTATTAAATCCGACTCTGTGGCATATTTAATTGGATTTTCAGAGGAATAATAACTGCTATCCCTAAATATTGAATTGCTTACGCTGTAAATCTTTATTTTTTGCAGTCCGTTCAATTTGTTTACCTTGCCATAATAGCTATGATAGGCCATACTTAAAACAATAGAGTCGGCAATAGGGTTAACACCAAAATCAAGTTGATTGGAGCCCGATATAAATTGTGTAATAAATGACGCACTCGACTTTCCAAAAACAGGATCAACATAGCTGCCAAGTAAACTATATGTCAGGTCATCAGATTTGATAGAATCCTCTTTCACCGTAAATGCGGTGATGTTAAATTTAGATGTTCCCTTGAATGGAGACTGATCACTATCAGGCAAAAGATTGCCACCTAAGGTATCACTCTCTTTGCAAGAATAAACACTAAATATAATGAATAGCGAGAAGAGGTGAACTAGAAATTTAAACCGAATAATATGATGCAATGTGTGACGCTTCTGATTGTTTACATTCATGAAATGATTAATCTGCCATAACCGACTCATTAATCAAAACCTCGTCATAGAAGCTTGAATATGCATCAATATAGGTCTCAAGCGGTTGATAATCCAACACCGGAATGTCAAGTGTTTTTATATGCTTGTCAACCTCGGCATGAATACTTTCCGAAGATTTGATTACGGCATCAGAAAAATCGATGGCGTGCTTGGTAATGTTCACGTAGGTTGGGTCCTTAAGTCTTTTGAGCTCTCCTTCTGAAATACCTTCATTTGAAACCTTGGTGATAAACTTTTTGTTCAATGGCTTTTCAAAGGCATCATCATATACAGAATAAATTACTTTGGTTTCGGCAAATAGTGGGTCTTCTGCATATGTTTTTTTAATCAATACAGGCATTGCATTGGTCATCCAGCCATGGCAATGTATGATATCCGGAGACCAACCTAATTTTTTTACGGTTTCGATTACTCCTTTGCAGAAAAACAAGCTGCGCTCATCATTGTCCTCAAAGTGATTATCATTGGCATCGGTAAACATATGCTTGCGTTGAAAATATTCCTCATTGTCAATAAAGTACACCTGCATCCTAGCAGATTGAATGGAGGCAACTTTAATGATTAAAGGATGATCGGTATCATCAATAATGATGTTCATACCCGATAACCTGATAACTTCATGAAGTTGGTTTCTGCGCTCGTTAATCAAACCAAAACGCGGCATAAAAGTACGTATTTCTTTACCCCTTTCTTGTATTCCTTGAGGCAAATACCTGCCTACATTGGCCATGGGGCTTTCTTCTAAATAAGGGAAAATTTCCTGAGAAACAAAAAGTACTTTAGGTTTTTTCATGTGTTTTTGTGAGATTTAAATTATGGATATTGAAAACCTTTGCCCAAATTCTTAGGATTGGATATGTGAGCATGGATTTTTCATTATTTTAAGCTTTAATTTTAAAAACGAATACAAAAATAATAAAAAAAATCTTGATAATAAAGTAATATATTAGCTTTGCCCGAATAAATTTATTTAAAACACATCAATTTTACGATTGAAAAACCGATGAAATGCCCACTAATGTAAACGTTTTCAATCCGATTTCCCAGTTTAAACTATAAATGAATTATTTTGAAGGTTTTTAAGGAAAAGGCTGCCCTCTCTGCATACCTGAGCAACAATAAAAATGTTGGCTTCGTGCCCACAATGGGGGCGCTACATCCCGGACATATCTCTTTAATTAGCATGTCGGTTGCACAGGGCCTAACTACTGTGTGCAGTATCTTCGTTAATCCGGCCCAGTTCAATGATAAAAATGACCTAATCAATTACCCGCGAACAACAGAAAAAGACCTGCAGTTGCTCGAGGCAGCCGGCTGCGATGTTGTCTTTATTCCCGAGGTGAGTGAGATTTATCCTCCCAATACCGAAATGCAGCAGTATGATTTTGGTGCCATCGAAAAGGTAATGGAGGGCGAACACCGCCCGGGCCATTTCAATGGTATGGCCAATGTGGTGGAGCGTCTATTCAGTATTGTTAAACCTCAGTTTGCTTTTTTTGGTGAAAAAGATTTTCAGCAATTATGCGTGGTCAAACAATTAGTTAAATTGCTTCAATTGCCAATCACCATTGTTCCGGGTAAAATAGCCAGAGAAAAAGACGGGCTTGCTATGAGTTCAAGAAACATGCTGCTGACAGCTGAGGAAAGAAAACAAGCTGCCGGTATATATGCAACATTGTGCCTTGTAAAAGAAAATAAGGACGTGTATAATACAGAGCAACTGATGCAATTAGCTCAAAATAACTTTCAGCATTATCCGCTCATCAATCCCGAATATATGCAGTTTGCCTATGCCGATGATTTAGCACCACTCAAACAGAACCACTCCAATAGTGCTGTGATGATGTTTGTGGCTGTAAGAATTGGTAAAGTAAGATTAATCGACAACATGCTTATCTATGGTTAAAAGTCGCAAAATAGCAGTAGATATTTTAAGGACTGCATTTTTCTTGTGCATCGGAGTTTTTTTGATTTGGCTCGTAGTCAAAAATCTAACTGAAAAAGATCGTATCGAAATCATGCAATCGTTTTCTCAAGCAAATGCCGGGTCTATTGCCCTTGTGATTTTGATTGGCTTATTAAGTCACGTAAGCCGTGCTATTCGCTGGCAAATAATGATAGAACCTTTGGGGCATAAACCGGGTTTTTTAAATACTGTGATGGCTGTACTGGTAGGTTATTTGGCCAACCTTGCTGTTCCACGACTCGGTGAAGTGAGTCGTTGCGGAATATTAAAGAAATACGAGAACCTACCCGTTGACAGTGTTTTAGGAACCGTTGTGGTGGAGCGCATAGTTGATGTGCTGCTGTTAATGATTGTATCAGCTATTACAGTGGTGTGGCAGTTTGATGTGATCGCATCAAAAATTATAGAAGCTTACAATGCCTTGAATGCAGGCGGTCAAAACCAAGATAGCTTTTCTATTGGGACGCTTCTGCTCATTAGTACAGTAACACTTTTTATAGCAATCATTATATTTCGCAAGCAAATTGCTAAAAGTAAAATTGCACTCAAAATAACAGGGGTGCTCAAAGGTTTTTCGGTAGGGCTTAAAACAATAACCAAGCTTAAAAGTCCTTATCTTTTTGTCTTTCACTCGGTATTGATTTGGGTATTATACTTTGCAGGTATTCTTGCAGGGTTCAGCGCTTTGCCAGAAACCAGCGCATTGGGCCCGGGTGCTGCGGCAGCCATTTTGTTTTTTGGAACCTTTGCCTTCATCTTGGTGCAAGGTGGTATCGGGGCCTATCAAATTATCGTTCAAAATACACTCATTCTCTATGGTATTAGCGCTAATGTAGGATACGCACTGGGGTGGATTATTTGGAGCAGCCAAACGCTAACTATTATTGCAGGTGGATTGCTTGCATTTGTTATTTTACCATACTTCAATAAAAAAAATGGACTATCTTCAAATCATCAATAATAAGATCTGCGAAAAGCAACATCTATCTAAAATAATTGCTGGCTATCGCCTAAAAAATCAAACAATCATTTTCACAAATGGCTGCTTTGATATTCTACATCGTGGTCATGTTACCTATTTGGCGCAAGCTGCATCTTTAGGTCATAAACTTATTGTAGGCATTAACAGTGATCAGTCGGTAAGTAAACTCAAAGGGCCTCACCGCCCCATTCAAGACCAACAAAGTAGGAGCTTAATTATGGCTTCGATGCACGTGGTAAGCAATGTTATTATTTTTGATGAAGATACTCCCTTGGAACTTATTGAAATAATTCGCCCAGATTTTTTGGTGAAGGGTGGGGACTGGAAACCCGAACAAATTGTTGGAGCTCCGCTGGTACAAAGTTATGGAGGAAAGGTGCTGAGCATACCTTTTGTAGAGGGTTTTTCAACTACATCTATTGAAGCGAGAATAAAATCTTAGGAAGGCATTAAACCCAAATTCCGCATTAGAAAATGCGGAATCGCTAAAACAGCTGTAATTCAATCCATTGGTTCAATGGATTGAAAAGATACTGTACAAAAATG
>JBILUU010000235.1:0-4865 GCA_044370815.1 Bacteroidia bacterium | reverse complement strand
TTAAAAACATGGATGCCTATATTGGAACTGGCAGTCAGAATTCTACCCGCTATTTTGATTATTATTTTCGCAATAAGCCAAGCATCATTAGAGGAAATAGAAATGGTGCAGCCGTTTTAACAGGGAGCGAAACAGTGCACGATTTCGAAAAACTAGGGCAAGATATTTTTACCTATTTTGGTTTAGGCTGTAGAAGTGTGTCCAAATTATTTGTTCCGGAAGGTTATCAATTTGACGCTTTCTTTGAAGGTATTTATTCCTTTCATGAGCAGGTAAATCATCATAAATATGCCAATAACTATGATTACAACCGCACGGTTTATTTAATGGGTAATGAAAAATTATTGGATAATAACTTTTTACTGCTCAAGGAAGATAAAGGATTTAGTTCACCCATTGCTGTGTTGTTTTATGAGTATTACCAAAACCTCGAATCATTGAATCAATACTTGCAGGAAAGCAGGGCCAACTTGCAATGTATTGTATCAACAAATAGTCAAATTAAAGATGCAATTTCATTCGGAACAACTCAACAACCGGCTTTGCATGAGTATGCTGATGGTGTTGATACCATGCGTTTTTTATTGGATTTAAATTAGTGCAAATGAATAAGAAAGAACGATATAGCGGTATTTTACAATACTTTGCGCAGCATCATCCGCAGGCCGAAACGGAATTGGCTTACAGCAATCCTTTTGAATTGTTGGTAGCTGTCATTCTTTCGGCACAATGCACAGATAAGCGCGTAAACATGACTACACCGGCCTTATTCAAACGCTTCCCTGATGCCGAAACAATGGCAGCTTCAAGTGTTGATGAAATTTTTTCTTACATCAAAAGCATTTCCTATCCCAATAATAAGGCCAAGCACCTTAAAGGTATGGCCGAGATTTTAATGTCAAATTTTAATGGTGAAGTACCTGCTACCGTTGAAGCATTGCAAACCTTGCCCGGTGTAGGCCGCAAAACAGCCAACGTAGTTACTTCGGTAGTTTTTAATCAACCAAGCATGGCTGTCGATACCCATGTATATAGGGTTTCAGCGCGCTTGGGTTTAACCACCGCTGCTAAAAATCCCTTGCAGGCCGAAAAGCAGTTGATGAAGTACATTCCAACACATCAAGTGGCAGTGGCGCATCATTGGCTTATTTTGCACGGCAGATATGTTTGTTTAGCAAGAAGTCCAAAATGCAACAGCTGTCCACTAACTGCTTGGTGTAAATACTTTCAAAAAAATAACAAGGAGTAACCTACACTGCCTTTAATCCAAGCGAGTTGGCGTAATTAAACATAAAGGTTTGTGCTTCTTCAACATTATTTCCGATTTCGCCTTCAAGGATGGCTTCTCTGATGGCATTTTTTATCAAGCCAATTTCTTTGGAGGGTTTTAATCCAAATATTTTCATAATGTCTTCTCCACTGATTGGCGGCTGCCAATTACGCAAGTTGTCTTTTTCTTCAACTTCTTTTAATTTGAGTTTCACCAACTCAAAATTAGCTCTGTGTTTCTCTTTCTTGAATTCATTTTTGGTGGTAATATCTGCTTCGCAAAGCAACATTAAATCATCAATATCATCACCGGCTTCAAACAATAATCTACGCACAGCACTGTCGGTAATACTTTCTTTAGACAATACAATGGGGCGAAGGTGCAGCAATACTAATTTTTGTACATACTTCATTTTTTCGTTGAGCGGAAGTTTTAGCTCATTGAAAATACGAGGAACCATGCGTGCACCCTTGTCTTCATGCCCATGAAAAGTCCAACCTGTGCCTTCTTCAAATCTTTTTGTGTGCGGTTTTGCAATATCGTGCAACACAGCTGCCCATCGCAACCATAGGTTATCAGTGGTTTTGCAAATATTATCGAGCACTTCAAGTGTATGATAAAAATTATCCTTATGGGCCTTGCCTTTGACTGTTTCAACACCTTGCAAGTTGGCCATAAGCGGAAAAATCAATTTAAGCAAACCCGTATCAAATAATAGTTTAAAGCCAACTGAAGGGGTAGAGGCAGCAATGATTTTATTGAGTTCATCGGTGATTCTTTCTTTTGATATGATGCTGATTCTGTCGCAATTATCTTTGATGGCCTTCAAGCAACTTTCATCTAAACTGAAACCAAGTTGTGTGGCAAAACGAATGGCACGCATCATGCGCAATGGATCATCGCTGAAGGTAATAGAAGGGTCGAGCGGTGTTTTAATAATTTTATAGCTCAGCATGTGGAGGCCGTCAAAAGGATCGAGCAGCATGCCGTAATCATCCTTATTTAAACTAATTGCCATGGCATTGATGGTAAAGTCCCGTCTCAATTGGTCATCGCGAAGTGTTCCTTGCATCACCTCGGGATTACGCGAGTGTGGACTATAGGACTCTTTACGAGCGCCAACAAATTCAATGTCTAAATCCATGTATTTAAACATGGCTGTGCCGTAGGTTTTAAAAATGTTAACTTTAATTTTACGATCTATTTTTTGCGCCACCTCGCGCGCTAACATGGTGCCATCACCCACCACAACAAAGTCAATATCTTTACATTCGCGGCCTAAAAACGCATCGCGCACGTAGCCGCCTACAGCATAGCATGGCACATTCAATTGCTGCGCCACTGAGGCCACCATTTTAAAAATAGGGTGTGAAATAAATTTTATGCAATCCATACTTATTGACCCATAACACGTTGATATAAGGCATACATGTTTTGTGCACTCACTTCTGGTCGGAATTGTTGCGCATAGGCATATCCGCTTTCAATCATTTCTGTTCTCCTGCTTTCGTCTGTAAGCACCAATCTGATGGCATCCGCCAATTCTTGGGAATCATCCGGGTCAACAAATATACTTGAGGGACCTGCTGATTCAGGAAAACAGCCGCCTCTAGTGGTTATTACAGGTGTTTTTGAAACAAGTGCTTCTAAAATTGGAATACCAAAACCCTCGTACAATGATGGATATATGAATGCTTTAGCTTTTCTGTAAATAAGAGGCATCAAGGTATTGTTTACGCTCTTCATAAAAACAACACGTTTTTCTAAACCATACCTTTCTACATATGCCCTCACTTCTTTGGAGTAATTGGTGTCCTTTCCAACCACTACCAACGTTGCTTTCAAAGATTTGTCCAACTCGTGAATGGCTTTCACCAATGCCGATAAATTTTTTCTTTGTTCAATTGTTCCCACGTATAAAATATACTCATCAGGTAGGTATTTTTCGGGAGAGTGATCATTGGTGTCAAAATTAGTGGTGTCAAAAAAACTTTGGTCACAACTTTGATACACGACATGAATTTTATGTTCCGGAACATTGAGTAGCTCAATCAAATCGTTTTTTGTTTGGTGGCTAACAGCCACAATGGCATCTGCCTGTTCACACGCTTTTTTTGTTTTTATCGCATACACCTTTCTATCAGAAGCAGGATAAAATTCAGGATATCTCATAAAAATCAAATCATGAATTGTCACAATTTTCTTCGCCTTCATTAAGTTGCTGTTCAGAGGTAGCTCATTACTTAGGCCATGATAAAGGTCAATCCCTAGCGTATTGGCATCTTTGGTAATGCCATAAGAACGCCACCACCCCGTAAACTCACGTGCCCAAAAACCATTAGGCTGTGCAACATGTACATTTGATTTTTTCTCTAGAAAGTCCTGCAATTTGTAGCGACTATCCTCCGTGCTGAAAAGAAAATAATCATCGGCAGGACTTAATTTTACAATACTTTTGATTAAGTTTCGAGAGTAGTTACCCAAGCCACTCTTGTTATTGAAAGCCCTTTTTGCGTCATAACCTATTATCATGATGTTCTAATTTAATGGATGTTAGGCAGGAGTGGCAACAAGGTCTTTTTCAATCTTGAGATGGTCTATAATAAAGTCCTGTCTTTCAGGAGTATTTTTTCCCATGTAAAATTGAAGCATTTCTTCGAGTATTACTGCCTTGGTGATGATCACCGGATCTAGGCGCATATCTTTTCCGATGAAATTTTTAAATTCATCGGGCGATATTTCACCGAGTCCTTTGAATCGAGTTATCTCAGGCTTAGGTCCTAGTTTTTGAATAGCATTAATTCTTTCTTCATCAGAATAACAATAAATAGTTTCCTTTTTATTTCTTACCCTAAACAGTGGTGTTTGTAAAATATAGAGGTGACCATTTTTTACCAAGTCGGGAAAAAACTGAAGGAAAAAAGTGATCAGTAGCAATCGAATATGCATTCCGTCAACATCAGCATCGGTAGCCAACACAATGTTATTATAGCGCAAATCATCCATTCCATCTTCAATGTTTAGTGCGCTTTGCAGTAGATTAAACTCTTCATTTTCGTACACAATTTTCTTTGTCAATCCAAAACAGTTGAGCGGTTTTCCCTTCAAACTAAATACCGCTTGTGTATTTACATCTCTTGTTTTGGTGATGCTTCCGCTCGCAGAATCTCCCTCGCAAATAAACAGTGTAGTATCAAGAGAGCGTTCATCATTGCTGTTAAAGTGAATTCGGCAGTCTCTTAATTTTTTATTGTGCAAACTTGCTTTTTTGGCTCTTTCACGTGCCAGTTTTCGAATACCCGAAAGCTCTTTTCTTTCTTTCTCGCTTTGTACAATTTTTTGAAGCAGCAGTTCAGCAGTTTCCTGGTTTTTATGCAGGTAGTTATCGAGCGCTTCTTTTACAAAGTCATTGATAAAGGCCCTGATACTCATGCCATCAGGAGCAATAACCTGTGAGCCCAATTTTGTTTTTGTTTGCGACTCAAAAACCGGCTCTTGCACCTTTACGCTAATTGCAGCTACAATAGAGGTTCTAACATCAACGGCTTCAAATTCTTTTTTGTAAAATTCGCGAATTGTTTTTACAACTGCCTCT
>JBILUU010000234.1:0-4872 GCA_044370815.1 Bacteroidia bacterium | reverse complement strand
TTGTACTCGAGGTTTTAGAAATTTTTAAACTTCAAACACCAAATGATATTCATAATTTGGAGATGCATACAAGAAATAATGATTGGCAGATGTTAAGCAAATCAGCCCATAAATTAAAGTCGAGTGTGGGAAATCTTGGAATGAATCAATTAAAGGAGTGGTTTCTTTTTATAGAAATCAACGGCAAGCAGGAAACAAATCTCAATCGCCTGCATGAACTGGTAAATTTATCTATTCAAGGAACCAATCAGTTAGTTAAGGATATTGAAGAAGAAATACTAAAATTGAAAGGTAAGGGTATTTAATTTTAGTATTGCTTAAACCTTCTAACTTTTAAAACGTCAAACGAATTAACCAAACTACTTAAATATGAAAAAGATTCTTTTAATTATGGCCTCCGTGGCTGTTGTGAGCGCAACTCAGGCCCAACAAAAAACAGCTTCTCAAACTACAACGAAGGCATCAACCAACCAAGATGTCAGTCAGAAGAATAAAAAGCAGCTTTCTCCTGAAGAAAAGGCAGAGAAGTTTTTAAATAAAATGCATGCCGCAGTTAATCTTGATGAAAAGCAAAAACCAAAAGTTAGGAGTTTGGCTTTAGATCATTTTAGAGATGTTGAAAAAATTCGCAAGCAAGCTAACGGTGACAAAGAAAAAATGAAACCCGAGGTAATACAAAGCAGAAAAATTATGCAAGAGGGACTCAAGAAAGTGCTGAGTACAGAACAATTAGAGTTGTGGAAAAAGAGCAGGAAAAATGATCCTAAAAAACAAAAAAAACATTCGGAGGCAGAAACGAACGATTTAATCGAAGATTAGTTCAGAAGCAACCTTAATAGGTTGCTTTTTTTTTACAACAATGTTTGCTCTCCATGATTTTTTTCCTTTATAAAATTTATAACAGTTGCATTTATTGATCTACAGAAAATGATTTTTTGTATGAATCAACGACTAAACAAACAGAAGACAGTGCATAAGCCTTGATCGGAATTAGAATAATATAAAATGTAGGTATTATCGATTTCTTTCTTTTGCTTATAAGAGTGCATGTTGCACAAAACACTGCGTTACATTCGTAACTTCTCTACTAACCATTTAGGTTTTAATACCGATGTGAAATAAGTAATTGTCCAAACTTGTTATATTGTATGCGTAGCAAAATTCCTTTCGATCGGCATATACCACAGTAAGATTTATAAATTATTTATATGATTGATAAATCACATTGGTACAATTGATTCAAACGATTTAAAATACGGTCACAAAAAAAGCCCGACAATTGTCGGGCTTTTAGAATAAAGTAGTTAACTATTAATTTGTTTTTACTAATCTGCTGGTAATCTGCTTGCCATTTTCGCTGCGGGCTTTAATTAGGTAAATTCCTTTACTTAATCCTGCTCCTGTATTGAAACGCTCGTTACTTGTTACATTTAACTCATCTACAACTTTTCCTGTCATATCAAACAATTGGATGAAAATATTTTCATTCTCAGATGAATTGATGGTGATAGATGTAAAGTTCTCATATGGATTTGGGGCAACAGAGAGTGTGAAGAATGGTTCGTTGATTAAAAAAGATTCGTTTTCGTATGGCAATTCTTCCTGAGAAGAACCGTCTTCACGATTGAGGCTTAAAATTCCGATAAGGCATGCAGGACCAAAAGGACTCCATGTTGAGGCCACTCTTGCACGGACTCTAACGTTATACTGTGCAGGGAAAGGCAATGTTGGAGTCATTGTATTCAAGAACAATACAGGAAAAGTTCTTTGAACAGTAGCAATAATATTGCCTGAAATAGGATCAGAGAACTGGAATTCGTACTGTACAGCTGCAGGAATATAATTAGCAATCATGCGATTACGTGTGTTGATCGTATAATTCTGAAGAGAACAATCTTCTGGTCTTAATTGTGTTGTAGGCACACCAAATATTGCTGGATCGGGCAGTACACTAAAATTACAATTTGGGCTATAATTACCCGCAACAGCACCATTATATGCCCTAACCCTTAGTGTCCAAGAGGTACCCCAACTGATTACGGGTGTTACTTGCTGCAACAATACAAAATTAGATGTTGTTAAACGGGTTGCATATACACCGTTGGTGTTACTGAACTCCCACTCATACTGGGTGGCACCGTTAACTGCAGTACAGAAAATAGCAGCATTTTTGTTTAAATCTGATTGACCACAAACTCCTCCGGTAACCTGAGTTGAAGAAATACAACTTTGTGTTGTTGCATTTACACTCGTTGTAGCTTTACATCCAATAGTATTAGTTACCGTAAGCGTATAGGTACCAGCGGTATTAACAGAGATAGATTGGGTAGTTGCACCGTTGCTCCAAGAATTTCCGGTTGTTGAAGAAGATTGCAATGTTATGCTTGCACCTTGGCAGAAAGGATTGGCACCAATCACATCAATTTGCGCTGTTGGAGGAGTGTTATTAAGAGATACGAAGAAGGTATCCACAACACCGCAAAGCAGAGAACTCACACTTGCAGCCAAAGCATACCATCCTTCATTGGCAACAGTTATACTTGATGAATTTTCTAAAGTACTCCATAAATATGTATCAAAAGAAATTGGGGCTTCAACAACTGCCTGAACATCACAGGCATATATGGTGTCTGGAAAATTAATTGGAGGTGACAATGGAGCAGTCAAAACAATAGGATTGGAAACAGCAACGCAGCCATTAATATCAGTAACTTTTACTGAATATGACCCCTCTATGGTAGCCTTAAAAATTGACAGGTCAGCATCGGGAAAACTAATTAGAGAGGTGTTATTATAAATCCACTCGTATCCAACAAATGCAGAAGATGCAGATAAGAATGCGAAGCTTCCATTGCAAAGAGTGGTTGTTGAAGCATTGATGGTAGGGGGCGTGATATTACATATCGGACCTCCAACTGTTAGATTGGTGGAAACAAAACAACCACTACCAGCATTGTCTGCTATGACAGTGTAGTTTCCTGAAGTAAGATTACTAATCTCATATCTTCCGTTTGCAGGATTGAAAGTTAAATTTGAAAAGAATGAGCCGTTGAGTTCAGCATAAACATTGTAAAATGGATTACCACCTGGTGCAGTTGGAATACAAGAAGTTCCGGAAACCTCAATTGTAATGGCACCATCGTTCGCATTAATTGCAGAAACATCCGAAACCCCAGATGATCCGAAGGCCATATCGCAAGAAGGCTCTGTGATAATAATTAAATCATTGGCATTACAGGTAGAGTTTAGCACATCTGACTCTGTGGATACAAACACTGTGTATGTGCCTGCAGGCAATCCGCCTAGTGATATGATGCCAAATCCGTCATCTTGACCGGTATATTCTGCCTGACTAAACAACTCGGTGATGTTGTAAAAAAATGTTTGACCTGGTGTAGAACTGCCTACGGTAAGATCGATAGCGCCATTGGGCGTGCATCCGGCTCCAGAAACATTAGTTGCACCAATACTCAAAATTGAAATGTCACAAGGAAGCGCTGCAACCGTAAAAGTCTGTGATAATGTGCCACCACAATAGAAAAACTCATAGCTTCCCGGATTCAAGTCAAACAAAAAAATTGTTCCATCTGAAGAACTGTAGGGATACAAAAGACTTCCTTCGTAGAACAATTCACCGTCCAAACTTGCGGAACCCGAATAAGTACCGGTTACAATACCGAAAGGATAGATAGGACTAGTGGGGTCTAATACATCAAAGGTATTAATTACCGTTGAACAGGAACCAGCATACATTTTGCTGACATTGCCGGAAACAGCAAGAATGATTAAAATGCATAATGTGTAAAGTTTTTTCATATTTGTATTTATTAATTATGCAAATTTAAAAAAGTTACTGATATAAACAATGCATTGTTAATATTTTTCACACGTCCTATTGATCAACAAAACCTACAATCTGCTTAAAAAACACCTCTGTAAGCACTCAATAATGTTTCATCGATTCTTCTCTTTAAATTCGGATTTTTTAGGAGAAATGAAATGAACAACTAATGATCATCGTTTACTTGATTTATCATGAGGATTAAAAACCAATATTAAAATTTGCTTAGTGGGTATATGCAAGAAACTGATAAACTCTAAATTGTAGTCACAAGCGCAAAAAGTAACCGCATAGTTGTTGAGCAATATATCAAATGCAATACGATGAAACTGTGATGTATCATATCTTACAGAATGAACTTTCGCTCCGAATTATTTTTTAGGCCCTCGATGATTATGGGTGAAGGCTACCACCAAATCATGTTTACAAATCAATTTCTTCTACGCTTGAACTCGCGTTTGCTATCATCGCCATTGTATTTTTTCGATGATGAGTAAAAATCTCCCTTGCCTCTCTCCTGTCCTTTACCCTTAAATCCTTTATCTTTCGTTTCCGACCTAAATGAACTTTCTTTTCCACGAGATCTTCCGCCACCTTCACTTCTGCCACCGAAGTTTGAACCGCCTCCCGAAACTGCTGCACCCTTGCCTTCACTGTGATCAATTCTAATTTTTCTTCCGTTGAATTTCTTGAACTGAAAACTATCGTAAACTTTTTGCGCATTTTTAGGATCAACATCAAAGAATGAAAACGTACTCTTAATATTAATTCTTTTAAAGTCAAACGGATCCACCCCCGAAACATCTGCGGCATAGGTTCTGAAACTATCTTGATCCATTCCGTCTATTTCGCCCAAATTGATAAAAAATCTTCCAGTTGGCTGCGCATTGCCGTGCCCCGCAACGGATGTTTTTCTGTCTCTGCTGCCTCTATCATCGGCATTTAAATCGGGTGCATTTTTGTAATAGTCAAGGAAACGATTGAATTCCTCCGACAACATTCTCTTGATTAAATCTTCCTTAGATACATCC
>JBILUU010000232.1:0-4900 GCA_044370815.1 Bacteroidia bacterium | reverse complement strand
GTAACGCACTAGTGATTTTATGAGGGCAATCCCGCTTAGCAGGTGTTTTCAATCCATTGAACCAATGGATTGAATTACAGCTGTTTTAGCGATTCCGCATTTTCTAATGCGGAATTTGGGTTAAAAATTGGTTTGCCATTTATAACGCAACTACTCCTTTAACACAAAGCTGCCAGCTATACAACAGCCAAAATACTACCAAAAGTTATCGTTAATATCAAATCTTACGTTAATGATATTGTTGTATTTTGACCCAAACGTATAGTTAATACTAACACCGAAGCTAATTGTGTAGTCTGTTTTTAACTCAACCTGATTAAGCAGTATTTCATTCACTCCGGCATCTCCCTTTTTTAAAAAAAACTGATCATTGACAATACTGATATCGCTCCAAAGCCCTATTCGGAGTCCACTCATTGGATTGAAATTAATTGACGGATAAAGTGAAGCGCTATACTTATCATTATGATTGAGATAGTGCCATGTACCTGCCGCAAGGTTGATGTTTCCCCACTTCTCTATCTGAATCCATTGTACAACAAATGAGTGTGGGTATAGCCACTCGCTTGATTGATCATAAATAGTTGGCTCATAATATTGTTGATATCGCATACCTGCTCTATATATGAATCTAAGCTGCCTGCGTGAAGCTTCTTTGTAGTCAAATAGATTGTATTCTATGGCAGGAAAATAACTATAGCTGTGTTTTAAATTTTGAGGAGTGGTTCTAAAATAGGTTGCAAAATGCCCTAAAGCAAAGTGTTTTCCTAACGAAAAAACCAAGTAATGGTAGCCTCCCGAATTGCTTTGATAACCTTTAACTGTTGTAGAGTCATTAATCCTAAATTTTTGTTCGTTAAGACCATATCCCAATCCACTTTCCGTTTTTATTTTTTCAGTTGTACGGTTAAGGGTAAAGCCATATCGCATATTGATACTGCTTTGATATGAATTAGCATCACCGTTTAATCTAGAGTCTAGGCCAATGGTCCAAAAATTCCATTTGTCTTTTACTTTTTCCGATTGAAGATTATCGTTTATGTTCGGAACCTCGTATTTGATGAGTTTGATAAGATCAGTATGTACCAAATACTTCAGTAGTCCTTTTTTTACCATCTCCAAGAGTGCCTCTCTAATTTCAGCTTCTGAAGCATTCGGTTCAGTTTGAAATGTTAGGGTATCATCATTTCCTTTGAATTTGTTTTGACCAATAAAAAATAGCTTGAATTCGCTCCCTCCGCTTCCAATTGTATTCATCGTAAGAAGGGAGTAAATGTCTGCTAAAGATCTGTCGCGCACAAAATTTACATAGTTAATCTCTTGCCGGTAATATGTTTGGTCGCATGTTGCACAATCAAAAAAATAATTAGGTAATTTTTCTCTAACAACCTTGTTATCGTCTTTTAAAATATCATTTACCTCATTTGATAGTGCAAAATCGAAGCAAAAAGAAAAAAAAAGTAAACAAGCCAAACTTATTTTCATGGTGCAATATTGTTTAAGACGCAAGGAACTCTTAAAAGTTACAACAATTGAATAGATTACATTGGTGTTGTTTACTTATTGCTCATTAATTTGTCAATAGAATACTTGCCCGGACCTGTAACAAATAATGAGAGATACATTATTAAGTACATGATTGGATGTTCTCTATCAGGGATGGTATCCTCTGCATGCACCACAAAAACAATTACAAGCATACATATAATGAGCGGTATTAAAGCGGTACGTGTAAATAAACCAAGTACCAGCAGTATGGTACAAATCAGTTCTGCAAATATGGTCAGTCCTTTTGACGCAACAGGACCAACGTAAAAAGGATCGGGCCACTCGGCAATGCCGTCATAAAAGTCGGTTAATTTAGACCAACCATGAATTGCCATAAAGGCACAGCATATTCTTAGCAATAAAATACCTAAATCCGGTGACCAATTTTTAGACGAAATGATCTGATTCAAAATTCTACTCATTGTTTGAAGTGCTTTTGTTTGATTGTTTGTTTGTGTGTTCATAGCGATTGATTTGATGGGAAATTTAATTTGCTCAAATGTATGTATGGCCGGAAATGAAGAAGGTTAACGCAATTGTAATTAAGGTTAATTAAGGTTAATCAAATGGTTTTGAAATGAGCATTATATTATTTTTGATTTTATGAAAAACAAAGCACATACTAAGTGGTTGGTTTGGCTAATGTTGCTAAGTGAGATGATGATTATTGTGTTGGTTGGGCAATGGCTTATAATGCAATACAACAATGCGCATGATACAGTTAGCAAGCAAATTGCTAATGAGTTTTCAAAGTCGGAGAAACAATTTATTGACTCGGTATTGGTTACAGCATTAATAAATCCAATCATCAAAAAAAATGAGAGTATCAAACAAAATATCAAACAGATTAAGATATCGGCCGACCAACATAGTGCTGAAGACAGTGCAAATGTCGTGATAGCAAAATTGAACTCAAGTGGATGTGATGGCGAAAAAAACACTGATAAAGGACAGGACGCAAATAGTTATACAGAAAATGAAAAATCCATTTCCAAAGGAATGTATACCGATAGCTCAGAATCATCGCGTTTGAAAAAGAAGCTTGTGATGCAGGGCACTGAATTAATTGTGAGAGAAGTATGCCAAATTGCTGATTCAAATAATTGTTTTACCGAATATTTTATGAAGCCAAGTGATACCACTTTATTCACTGATATGCTCAAGAAAAATATCTCAAAATTAGGGTTACAAGTGGCTGTGAAGTGGAAGTATACTAATAATCAAGAGGCAAAAGAAACATCTTTGATGATGATGCAAAGCGAGGTATTGTCTCAACGAATAGCAGTGATCCCCGAGGGGCTTCTGTTATACTTGATTAAAAAAATAGCATCGCAGCTTTTATTTGGATTACTATTAATTGTTTTATCGTGTATCACATTTTGGTTAGCATTTATAGGTATCAGAAATCAAATGCAAATGAATATTTTAAAAAGTGATTTAATCAGTAATATTTCACATGAACTTAAAACACCGGTAAGCACCGTTAAATTAGCCCTTGAAGCTCTCCAAAATCCTAAATTTAATATTGATGAACACCAATCGCGGGAATATTTACAAATGGCATGGATGGAGGTTTGTAGATTAGAATTACTCATCGAAAAAGTAATGAATACCGCACTCTTTCAAAATCACAACCACCTCATAAACAAAGAAACAACTGATTTAAAGCAGGTGTTGGCAGAATTATTGGAATCTCTTCAAGTGTGGATTAAGCATAAAAATGCAAATGTTGAATTAATTGCACCCAATGATTTTTATGAAGCCGCTGTAGATGTGTTACATGTGGAAGGCGTAGTGAGAAATTTACTGGACAATAGCTTTAAGTATGCCGATAAATCAACAATAGTGAGCATTACCCTTTTGCAAAATGAAAAAGAAATTATCATATCGTTTGCCGATAACGGACCGGGAATAGCTCCTGAGTATTTAAATAAAGTTTTTGATAATTTTTTCAGAGTGCCTAAAGGTAATCGACATACCATTAAGGGCTATGGCCTGGGATTGAGCTATGCTGCGTTAGTAGTGAAGCAACATGGTGGCAAAATATCAGTGAAAAATAATGATCAGGGTGGTGGATGTACCTTTGAACTTCACTTTCCTAAAAATTAAAGGATATGAAACAAAAAATTCTTTATGTTGAAGACGAGCCTCACTTAGGTAAAATTGTCACTGACCTATTGGATAGGCAAGGTTTTGAAGTATTATTAATAAAAGATGGAGATGAGGTTATTAAAAGCTTCAAGTGTTTTACACCCGATGTGTGTGTGTTAGATGTAATGCTTCCTGGTGTTGATGGTTTAGAATTAGGTCATGCAATCAGAAATAGATACCCACAGTTACCCATTATTTTTTTAAGTGCCAAGAGTCAAACTGACGATGTTTTGAAAGGATTTGAATCGGGAGGAAATGACTACATTAAAAAACCTTTCAGCATTGATGAGCTTGTAGCACGTATCAAAAACCAATTAAAAATATCTGCATCAAGCAGTTTGGGAAATGCGAATAGGCCGCAAGAAGTAAAAATAAGGGACATTGTTTTTTATCCCGAAAGATATGAATTACACATCCAAAAAAGAAAAATTAAATTGTCGTACAGAGAAGGCCAAATTCTAAGTGCTTTAACTTCATCTCCCAACAAAATAGTTGATAGGAAAGAGTTATTGATCTCTGTCTGGGGAGATGATTCGTATTATAACTCAAGAACTTTAGATGTGTATGTGCGAAAATTGCGCGACTATTTTTCTGCTGTCGATGGCATTGAAATTCATACCTTAAAGGGAAAGGGATATACCTTTATCACTGATTGAATTGTTACAGACATTATGCTTGTATGGGCCTAAAGTTTGTTGTTTTGGTGAAGAAGCAGTGATAATAATTGCATTAATTTTTTAGCCCTATTGAAAAATTTAATACACAAAGTTTAATTACTATTTTTCATAAATCTTACAGTGGTAAATACCGCTTAAAAATATACATCAGTTAAACCCAGATTACGCATTAGAAATGCGTAAACGATAAAGAAACTGTAAATCAGATTTTTACAAATCTGATAACATTTTCTATATCGGGATTAACCCAACTAAAGCAAGTAGTTCGATTTTCCAAATCTCCTATTGCTTAATTTGGGTTAAAAAAAATTGAACCATTACTTATTTCAAATCGGTAAAACGTTATCAATCAATTTTAGTATTGATTCTTTCTAAGGGCTTGTTAATGTAATTTGAATAACCCGTATTGAAAAAGTAGTTGCTTCATAATTACGCGCTGCCTTAACATATTTAATTTTATTGTAACGTCCTACATGAATTTGACTTAACTATTTTTTTATTACATTAGCACCCAAAATCTATCG
>JBILUU010000231.1:0-4904 GCA_044370815.1 Bacteroidia bacterium | reverse complement strand
CCGATTTAGAAAATGTTATCAGATTTTTACAAATCTGATTTACAGTTTCTTTATCGTTTACGCATTTCTAATGCGTAATCTGGGTTGAAATTAGTCCAATAAGGTTAAGCCGCAATTGGACAAAATTGAAAGTGTAATCACCATGATTCCGCATCTCGGGGGGCAACAATATGTGATCAGTCAACTTTTGTTGAATACAGCAGCAATGTTTTGTTGAGCATTATCCGCACTCAACAGTGGATATAGCCTGTATTTATTTAATCAATGATAGGCCTTCTACAGCCGAAGCATCGGCAGGACTGATAAGCAATACTTTGTTGAAAAGTACCTTCGCCTCATTGTTTTTGCCAAGTCTGTAATAAGTCCAACCTAACATTAAATTACTGTTGTAATCAAAAGGATATAAGTTAACAACCTTTTCAAAGTGTTTGGCTGCTGCATCATATTGCTTTCTACTGTATAAAGCGTAGCCAAGGTAATAACCGGCAGTGGTGTTCTGCGGGTCAATACTTAAAATGGTTTCATATTGTTTGATTACTTTATCCCAACTTTCAGTATCGGCCAATGGTTTTATTAATCCTAATTTTGCCTCAATCGCATATGGTCTTATAACGGTGGCCTTTTCGTAAAATTTAATAGATGAGGTGTAATTCTTATTCAGGTAATATAACCAACCAAGTCTTAAGTTCATTTCATAATTTTGATCAGCATAAATATTATTGATTTGTGCAATGGCGTCTGTATAATTATACTTGCTTTCTGCGGTATAGCTTGCTGCAAATGCCTTCTGCATAATTGCATCAGATTGTGCTTGTGCCCAAGCACTGAGGCATATAAATAATGACGCCAATAAGAGTTGTTTTAAATTTTCCATGTAAATCCTAATGTTAGTGAATGTAAGTGATAGTATGTGTTTTGAGAAATTAAATATTTTTTTTCATAAAAGTAATTCGTATTCAGGGTTAACTTTGTATTAAAAGGAATCAAAATGGAACCGCCAATTCGGTACTTACCAGGGTCAAGGGCATCGTAAATATAAAGTGATTCATGGTCAATTAAATTCTTAATTTCTCCAAAAGTGCCATGCACCTCTAACCATAGTTTTTTGTGCAGTTTAAAACCAATCATTTGATACCAATTTAATTGATATAAGTTGGTTCTTTTTTGATAACTCAATCTGCTATTGCCATAAAAATTCAAATTGCCTAAAGGATAATAAGTGGAAGAAGCCGCCACCTGAGTAATCAATGAATCAAGTAGAGGCCCTGCATTAATTTCTAACCTCACATCTGCCGATGGCATCATATATTTAATGCCGGCATGAAAAATAGCTGTTCGATATTGATTATTATCAAAATTAGTATTTGCAATATGCAGTGCATTGGTGAGTGAAAGTTTAGCATTGATGTAGTATTCAGATTTGAGATAACCCTGCACATCGCCAACAGCAAATGTTCTTACCGCAGGGTTAGGATTTCTAATTGGACCCGGTGGAGGAGGCATCGGCTCAAGAAAGTTTTGTCGATAGGTGGCAAAACAATAACTGAGTTTTAATCTGTGATTGATGCGGCTATTGAACCTCGCACGAAAATACGTTCCCGTTTGACGATAGGTAGCATTATTGGGTTTGATGCTGATTTCGGCATCTGCAAATTCAACCGATTTTTTTGTTTGTAAACCAAGTTTGTTTTGGTTGTCGATACTCAGTTTTTTGGCATAATAAACTGCTGCATCAAAACGAGAGAGTTGTATGTTGTTGTATGCTGCAAAATAAAGTGCTGCCTCATTATAACTATTTAATTGCAATACATTTTGGTAATACTTTAAAGATAAACTATGATTGCCTTTCATCATTGCTGCATAACCTCCTCTCAGTAACAAATTTGGATACAGGCTATTGTTGCGCTCAGCCAAACGCAAAGTTGTAAGCAATCCGTCCCAGTCGCCAATCAAATACTGATGATAACTTATGCTGTCAATTTCAGCATAGCTCATTGTTTGAGCAACGGTTTCAATTGATAATGATTGAAGGAACAACAATGATAAAATTATTTTATACATTTTATAATTCTTTCTTTCCCATTTTTAATAATAATCATTTGCTGTAGGGCACCATTCTTAATGAGTAGCTGACTGGTGCGCTTAATTTTTTTCTGTCCTAAAATATCAACCTCCATACTTGTTTCAAGAGTCATTTCTGTGCTGAAAATTTGATCATCAACACTGCTGTAATTGAGCATATATACAGGTTTAATCAATTGCACAAATGGTGCTGCAAAATCTTGTATCCATTTGAAGAACGGGGCCTTTACTACACTTAAAGGATATACATCTTTAACGGTTATTTGAGGCATGTAGCTCAGTACAATTCTAAATCCCGATAAATAAAATTCGTAAAGCAGTGCAGCTTTACTACCGTAATAATTGGTAAAATAAAACACTGACCCATTGTTTACAAAATAAGCAGTAGCGTTGTTTTCTTTGCAAGTAATATAAGTTTGATTATAGGCATCGGTATAAACTTCCCATGTTTCAGTTAGATTATTTTCGCTCATCTGTATGCGATATCCGGGCTGAAATGAAAGCGCCTGTTGCAATAATTTATTCAGTTCAATATTTGAAACCACTGTGCCTTCTTGCGGTATTGCATATACCTTATAGGATGTTTCTTTACCATTGTTTTCAAAGAAACAGGCAATAGGATAAGCCAAAGTTTTACTTCCAATATAAGGTGTGCTCTGAATTTGAAAATGTAAATGAGGCTCGGGAGATCTTCCTGAATTTCCGCAGTATGCAATTACCTGTCCTTTCCTCACAAATTCACCTGCTTTAACGATAATTGAATTTTTTTTCAGATGTGAAAGTTTGGAGTATAAATGCGGTAGGTGATAAATCACAATTGTATTACCCCAATTTTGACTGCGGTTGATTTCACCAATTCCATTGTCTTCAATATAATCTACTACTTCTTGCACATAGCCATCTGCAGGAGCAAGCACCGGCTTATTGTAACAGTAAAAACTATCAAGAGTATGGCCTTGGCCAGCATACGATTTCATCTCCTTATCAAGTATCATAAAATCAAGCGCCTTGCTCCATTCATCTTTATGCGTTATGTTGCCCTCATATCCTTGTGTAACCATCCACTGATCAATAAATGGTAAACTAAAACGAAAGTAATACTCATCCTTTAGCCGCTCTATATTGTTTTTGTATTGATACAAATTGATTTCGGGAGAGTAGTGTTGTATGGGTGTTAACACCAATTTGCCGGGCACTGCGCGCATCTTTAAAAAATAGAGATACAACAAAATCATCAAACAAAAAGGCAAGGAGAATATGGGTAATAAAAACACTCCAAATATCTTTGTGAGTGCAATCACCATAATATTGGTTACCGGAATACTGAAGAAAGCCCACAGGTAACTGTAAACACCGGGTATGGCAAAAAATCCACCAATAGCCACTGCTACCATCATGTAATTGCTTCCCAAATGATAAGGATTGATGCCTGCCTGAAAAGCACCCGTAAATTCATTAAACAAATAGGCGCCAAAAAAACCTATAAAGCTTAAGGTGAAAGCAATGCGTGAATGCAACAAAATACCTAACGATAACAACATGCCGGCCAACATATTTTCTTGAAAAAAGATGGCACTCATGGCCCTAAAATAAGTTGAAAGCCATTTTGGGAAGGGTAAGTTTTCTATGCTGTTGAATAGCTGCAGCAGGGGTTTGCCACCAACAGCATACATTTCATTAATCCAATAAATGTTTCTCTCACTCAGTCCTAGGTTGTTAAACTCTTTGGTGGCCAACAAAATCATCCAAAAAGTGATGATAAACGGAATGGACAAAAAGGGTAAACCATGTTTGCCAAGCAGGCCGCTCAAACTAACTGATATCACTAAAGTAAGGAGTGAGGCAATAATCAGCAAAAAATAAAAAACGACAGAGCTTTCAAAAAAAGATCCAAATCCAATCCCAAACAACAACGCATTAAAGCTATAAACACCTGATACAGTATTGCTTTGATTAAAACCCATAAGCAATGCCATACAAACAGTTGCGAAGGCCGCAATCAGCCCCGATAATCCGGCTATAGGATTAAAAAAACTAATGAGCAGCAGCAGCAATGAAAATATCTTGCTGTTCGAAAAAAACAGAATGGAGTAGCTATTAACTACTCCCTCAAAAATAGGTGCAATACTTTTTTTGATTGACATACATTTTTATAACGAGAAGTCTTTCAAGTGTGGGGGCATTTGCTCAAGCATCTCCATATATTGCAACGTTTCTTTCTGACGAATAATATGTGTTTTCCCTTGCATATCAATCATCACCACATTAGGTCGCATGGCAATAAACTGCATCCACTGTGTCATATTATAAGCGCCAACTTTATGCACCACCACTTGATCTCCTTTATTCAATAGTGGCAAATTTACACTTTCTCTGATGACATCAATATTCATACACAATGGACCATATAATACCTGATCTTCTGAATGATGGGTAAAATCTTGAGCCGGACTTATTTTATGATCATACCAAAACGAAGTAAATAAAATATTCACGCCAAAATCCATGATAGTAGCGCGTCTTCCATCACTCAATCTTTTATTAGCCAAAACGGTGCCTAAAAGATAACCGGCATCATCAATCAGTGCACGCCCGCTTTCAAGCACCAGCAGCGGTAATTCATCGGGTTTAAAACCATAACCTAAAATGGTATTGGCAATGGCTTCAGCAAACTCTTCAATATGAGGAACCGTATCAGAGCCCGGCAAGTAAGCGCCTTTCAGGGTGTTGGCACTTGGAAATCCTCCCCCTAAATCAAGATACTGCACAGGATTATTCAACTGATTTTTAGCATGCCACGCCAAATCGCATAGCTTAGAGGC
>JBILUU010000229.1:0-4934 GCA_044370815.1 Bacteroidia bacterium | reverse complement strand
CATCGGCCTATCATCAGCAACAGCAATCTTATTTTGGCACAGTAAGCTATCGAGCAAAACAACATAACCTCTACACCAACTTGCAATACGAACTCAGCTACGGTGAACACAATTTAAAAACAGGTTTGAGTTATCGATTTTTAGAGTTGAGGGAAGAAGTTGGCTTTACTGATTTTACCTTACCTCGCAATTATAACGGACAATACAATCGTATCGAAAGAATTGGAGGGGCATTTGCTGAAAACACTTTGCATTTACTTGAAGATAAAATTACCCTTATCACGGGCATCAGAAGTGATTATCATCATGTATTTGGATGGAGGGTTACCCCGCGTACCTTACTTAAATATGATATTAGAGAAGGCAGCATCTTACGAGCAAACATAGGAAGCGGTTGGCGCACTGTTAATTTATTCAGCGAAAATATTGGTCTTTTAGTTAGCTCCCGAAATATTATTTTTAAAGAAAATCTTCAGCCGGAGCAGGCCATCAACTATGGCTTCAACTTTACTCAAAAATTTGAAACTAAAAAGGGAAATCTTTCCGGCTCTGTGAGTGTAGATTATTATCGTACTGATTTTCAAAATCAAATATTCCCCGACTATGACACAAGCCCGAGTTTGGCCATCATTCAAAATTTTTATGGTAAAAGTGTGAGCAATGGTTTTCAAACCGAGCTTCAATTGAGGTTCTACAAGCGCTTTGAACTAAAAGTTGGATATAACTTTCTAGATGTGTATCGTGTGGTAAATAATGAAAAACAGATGCTCCCTTTCAATCCGAGACATAAGCTACTAAACACCATGAGTTTTAAACCTCTCTCGGAGAAGTATCAAATTGACATGAATTTGCATCGCTATGGTGAGCAAAGATTACCTAATACACGAAATAATCCCCTTCCCTATCAAAGGCCTGATTTTTCAAAACCATACACTGTTATTAATGCACAATTTACCTACTATTTCAAGAAATTTGATTTGTATACTGGTTGTGAGAACATCTTTGACTTCAGACAAATACAACCTATTATTGGTTGGCAAAATCCATTTGGGCCATACTTTGACACATCATCGGTTTGGGGGCCCACAAGAGGCAGAGAGATTTATGCAGGAGTTCGATATAAATTATCGCGATGAGCCGTTAAAACTTGCTCAAAGTATGTTTTATTACTGTTTTAAGCTTCATTGGGCAATCTTATGCCATCAGCTGCAATCATAATTTGTTTGTTTTTATACAAATTGCCTATCGCTTTTTTGAACGCTTTTTTACTCATTCCAAGCTCTCGATAGATGATGTAGGGTTCAGAGAAATCGCCAATTACGGCAAACCCTCCAAGAGTTTTAAGATAATCTAGAATCACTTGAGCATCATCATCAATCGCCTCCACACCTTGTTTTTTGGTCACTAAGTCAATTTTTCCATTTGCTCGTATTTCTTTCACATAACCTTTCAATCGATCGCCAATTTTAAGTCTTTTAAAAATCTGATTGGCATAAATTAACCCCTCAAATTCGTTATCGATGATGGCGTTGGCTCCCAAAGAAGTAAAATGGGTAACGAGTAGGTCAACCTCCTGCCCGGGCTTCAATGAAGAGGTGTCTGAATTCAAATATTTCCTGTATTTCTGTGTGGCAATTGGTCGCTCGGTTTGTTCATCTACAATTACAGCTATGATGTAACCTTTACCCTGCTCCACTTTTTTAGCTTGTTCGCTAAATGGTAATAACAAATCTTTTGGACCACCTGTATCGAGAAATGCTCCATAATTGGTAATCTCCTTCACCTTTAAGTAGGCAAAGTCACCATATCGTAAGTTGATGTTATTCATTGATTAATAGTCGCCAATTGTTAGTGGCAGTTGAGCAAGCGCCACTGCAAGCTGTTCATCATTGGGCGCAACACCGTGCCATTTATGACTTCCCATCATAAAGTCTACTCCATAACCCATTTCGGTATGCATGATAATAAGTACAGGTTTTCCCTGTCCTGTTAGTGTTTTGGCATGTTTCAAACCACTAATGACATGATCGATTTGATTTCCTTTTTGAATAGTGTGAACAAGCCAACCAAATGCCTCAAACTTTTGTTGAAGGCTCCCTAAAGGCATTACCTGCTCGGTAGAACCATCAATTTGTTGTCCATTGTAATCAACTGTACAAATAAGGTTATCAACTTTTTTAGCCGCAGCATACATGGCAGCTTCCCATATTTGTCCCTCTTGCAATTCGCCATCTCCGTGAAGGGAGTATACTAAGTTGTTTTCGTGATTCAACTTTTTTGACAGTGCGGCACCAATTGCCACACTCATCCCCTGCCCCAATGAGCCCGATGCCATTCTCACTCCGGGCAAATGTTCGTGAGTAGCAGGGTGTCCTTGAAGTCTCGAATTTAACTTCCTGAATGTTGACAATTCTGCTACATCAAAGTACCCTGAACGAGCAAGTACACTATAGAATACCGGTGAAATATGTCCATTTGACAGAAAAAACACATCTTGGTCTTTAGCATCCATATCAAAAGGTACAGGGTTGTGTTGCATCACATCAAAATACAAGGCAACCAAAAATTCTGTACAGCCCAGCGATCCTCCCGGATGTCCTGAGTTTACTGCGTGTACCATTCTAACAATGTCTCTTCTTACTTGGGTACAGATATTTTGTAGGGAAGTATTTGTAGTCATATATTTTTTTTGCACGAAAGTAAGGTATAAATCTATGTGGTGGCAGCATGTTTATAAACTTTAAGGATTGTTGAAAACTATGAAATTCCCCCAAATTTTAAACATTAATACGCACTCAAAAAGCATATATTTGCGGATTATTAAAATTAAAACAACAAATTAAATTATGGGATTACAATGTGGCATCGTAGGCCTGCCAAATGTCGGAAAATCAACCTTGTTCAATTGCCTTTCAAATGCGAAAGCACAGGCAGCTAACTTTCCTTTTTGCACCATTGAACCAAATGTTGGTGTCATTACTGTACCTGATGAAAGATTGAGTGTGCTTGAAAAATTGGTAAAGCCGGAACGTGTGGTGCCCACCACCGTAGAAATTGTGGATATTGCGGGGCTTGTGAAAGGAGCTAGCAAAGGCGAAGGATTGGGAAATCAGTTCTTAGGAAACATCAGAGAAACAGATGCCATATTGCATGTGCTCCGTTGCTTTGATGACCCGAATGTTGTGCATGTAGATGGTCAAATTAATCCGGTTAGAGATAAAGAAACCATTGATTACGAGCTGATTTTAAAAGATCTTGAATCGGTAGAAAAGAAAATGCAACGTACCGAAAAAATGGCCAAAACAGGCAGCGACAAGGACGCAAAAAAATGCTTTGAAGTGCTTGCTGTTTACAAAACACATCTCGAGAGTGGACAGGCGGCTCGCTCTGCTCCTGTAACCGAGGAAGATAAAAAGTATATTGCTGATATACACCTGCTCACCGCTAAACCGGTAATGTATGTGTGCAATGTTGATGAGGCATCGGTACTAACAGGCAACAAACATGTAGATGCAGTTAGAGAAGCCGTAAAGAACGAACAAGCCGAAATAATTATGATTACAGCGGCTATGGAGGCCGAAATTGCTTCTTTGGAGAGCTATGAAGACCGTCAATCCTTTTTGAAAGATATTGGATTAGATGAGCCCGGTGTAAACAAGCTCATTAAATCTGCTTATCGACTGCTCAATTTATACACCTATTTTACTGCAGGTGTAAAAGAAGTAAGAGCATGGACAATTACCAAAAATATGACTGCCCCGCAAGCTGCCGGAGTGATACATACCGACTTTGAAAAAGGTTTCATCCGTGCCGAGGTAATTGCTTACGATGATTTTGTAAAATATGGCTCTGAAGCAGGTTGCCGCGACAACGGAAAGTTAAGAGTAGAAGGTAAAGAATATGTGGTTGCAGATGGGGATGTGATGCATTTTAGATTCAACGTATAGGCATCAAATTGATAATGCTTTAAAACAATTATAATCATGGCAGAAGCAAATTATAATGAAGACAGTATAAAAACCCTCGACTGGAAAGAGCATATTCGCTTAAGGCCGGGTATGTACATCGGTAAACTAGGTGATGGCTCCTCACAAGACGATGGTATTTATATCTTACTCAAAGAGACCATTGATAATTGTATTGATGAGTATGTAATGGGCTATGGCAAAACCATTGAAATTACCATCAAAGAAAAAATGGTAAAAGTGCGTGATTACGGTCGCGGGATTCCACTGGGAAAGGTTGTAGATGTTGTATCAAAAATTAATACCGGTGCCAAATACGATAGTGAAGCATTTAAGAAATCGGTTGGGTTGAATGGGGTGGGTACCAAAGCAGTAAACGCGCTTGCCTCCTACTTCAAAGTTTCCTCTGTGCGTGACGATAAAATTAAATCTGCCGAATTCGAAAGAGGTACCTTAGTGAAAGATGAAGCAATTGTTGACAGCACTTTAAGGAGAGGGACTCAGGTTGTATTTACACCGGATGAAAAAATATTCGGCAATTTCCATTTCTTAATGGAGTATGTGGAAAAGATGTGTTGGAATTATGTATACCTCAATACAGGCTTAACCATCTATCTGAATGGAAATAAATTTTATTCCGAAAATGGCTTGCACGACTTGCTAACACAAAATTTGAGTGGAAATATTTTATACCCAATTATACATTTAAAAGGACACGATATTGAGGTGGCTTTTACACATGGCACACAGTATGGTGAAGAGTATTATTCCTTTGTGAATGGGCAGCATACCACCCAAGGAGGAACGCATCAAGGAGCTTTTAGAGAGGCAGTTGTAAAAACCATTCGCGAATTTTACAAAAAAGAATTTGAAGCCGTTGATGTTAGAACCTCTATTGTAGCTGCAATTAGCGTAAAGGTGCAAGAGCCGGTTTTTGAGTCGCAAACAAAAACAAAATTGGGCTCACAG
>JBILUU010000228.1:0-4940 GCA_044370815.1 Bacteroidia bacterium | reverse complement strand
GCACAAGAGAAATTGATTTGCCAAACATTGCAGCTGGTCAATATTTGGTGAAAATTATTAATAATAACAAGTTGTTGACTGAAAAGGTATATCTGAATCGTTAATAACAGATCTTAATTGATTCAATTTATCTTTTGCTCATTTAACCCCGAAGAAAATCATCTTCGGGGTTTTTATTTTGTTTGTCAGAAATAAGTTAATTTAGGAGTTTCAATATCATTGGTCTAATTTTTATGGTTTCGAAATTAAAATATTTTGTTTTGTTTTCCCTGTTGCATAGTTGCTTCGTACATGCAAGCATCAATGCAATTTCAGATGATATTGAAACAAAGATATCTTTAATTAAAGTTGATAAAAAAGACACAGCAGAGGTTAATCGACTCAATGCATTGGGTTTAAAATTAAAGAAAAGAGGCGATTTTAAAGTAGGTTTACAAGTAACAAAGGAAGCAATTGCAATAGCAGAAAAAATTCGCTACTCGAGAGGCCTTGCAGATTCCTATATTAATGAAGTTGGTTTGTATGAAGCCATGGGAAATAATCAACTTGCAAAAAGTAGTTTAGATAAAGGGTTTGCTATTGCAAATAACATCAATTACAAAAAAGGACTTGTTTTGCTTTACAGAAATTCGGGGGTGCTCAATATTGTAGAAAACAATTACCCGAAGGCCATAGAAGACTTCTATAAATCATTAAAAATTGCAGAGGAAATAAATTACAAACAGGGAATAACCTATGCTTATAACAACATAGGCAATCTCAACTATGAACAAGGGAATTATGAGGAAGCTAGGAAGAATTACATGAATACATTAAAGCTCTCTGTAGAATTAAAAGATTCATTTAGTTTGGCTTATGCCTACAATAACCTTGGCTATGTTGCAAAAAAGCTGGGGAAGTTTTCGGAAGCAATGGATTATTATAGAAAGTCGCTTGAAATCAAAGAAAAAATAGCTGACAAACGTGGCATATGCAATGTAATGAGAAACATTGGCGATATTAAACAGGCAAACGGCAATTATAAAGAGGCTTTAACAGAGTATAGTGATGCATTAAAAATTGCCGTGCAGATTAACGATATAAAAGCCATCTCGGAAATATCAGTGAATTTAGGTAGATTAAACATGATGCTGAAAGAGTATGCCGCGTCAAGGAACTACTTGAAGAAGGCGCTTAAGCTATCCAATGAGATTGGGGGCAAACTTTTAAAGATTGAAATTTACAATTTGCAATCGAAGCTCGATAGTTGTGAAGGTAATTTTAAATCGGCTTTCGAAAATTCTAAAAATGAATTGCGCTTGCTCGACAGTATAAAAAATGAAAAATCTACCCTTCAAATTGCACAGCTAAAGGTGCAGTATGAGACAGAGAAAAAGAATAAGGAACTTGCTTCTCTGCGTTATGAAAACGAGCTCCAAAAACAAAGCACTTATCAAAAAAATTTATTGATTTTGCTCATCACTACCCTCTCTTTATTTATCATTATATTAATTGCTTACCAAAATTTAAGTCGCAAAAAAGAGTTGATTATTGCAAAGAAGTCACTAGAGTTTAAATCATTGGAAATACAAAAGGCAAAGGTAGAGGAGCGCGTAAAGGTGCAGCGCGAAATTTCAGAGCAGTATCATGATATTTTGGGATATAAGATAACGAGTATTTTATTGATGTGCGAAAACGCAAAGAAAAATTTACTTGATGAAAATAAGCTCCTATATGACTTTGTAAAAAGAATTGGTAATAAACTTAAAGAAGTGGGAGAAACTAACAGGAGCGGAATTATTGCACTGTCGTCAGATTCTGATGAACTAGAGTCATTTATTGGCGAGCTTCGCGCAGATTTAAGCGATTTAGCAGAAACAACAGGTAAAGAAATACGCTATGAGATTACCGAAACAATCCCAAGCGTGGCAGTAGAACCTATATTTAAATTCAACATCTCTGCCGCAATGAAAGAGGCCATCAATAACTCATTAAAATACGCAAACTGCGAATTTGTTGAGGTAAAAATTGAAGTGACTGAGCACAAGTATCAGGTTACTATTGCCGACTCAGGTGTTGGAATAAGTAATTCGCAAAAGAATCATCAGGGATACGGAATGCTTAATATGAAAAATCGCATCAAAAGTATTGGTGGTACTATTACAATTGATTCAAAAGAAGGATATGGTACTAAAGTAGTATTTGAAGGTTATTTTAATAGAAGTAACTTCACAAGCTAAACATTTACCATAGAATTTATTAAAATGCAAAACTCCACCTCAGTAAATATTGCAATCGTTGAGGATGACAAAGAAACCAGGAACCTAGTTGCAAATTATTTAGAATCTGTTCAGCATTTTAGAGTCATTGATACCTTTGATTCTGCTGAGGCCATTATTGTAAAATTTAATGACCTTAAAATAGATGTTTGTTTAGTTGACATTGGTTTACCCGGAATGAATGGGATAGAATGCATCAACAAATTGAAAACAATGAAGCCCAAGGTGAACTTTATTGTTTTCTCAACTGCAAATAATAACGAGCAGCTTTTTAATGCTTTAGCAGCAGGAGCAACAAGTTACATTTTAAAGCATCAGATTACCAAATTACAACAAGCAATTGAAGATGCTGTTGAAGGAACAGGCACCTTCTCTCCTGGTGTTATTAATCGTTTAAGAGATTATTTTCTTGGACTTAAAGTGGAAAATCAACTCGTAAAAAAACTCACCGAAAGAGAAATGGAAGTGCTCGTAATTGCAAGCAAAGGAAAAAGAAACAAAGAAATTGCAGCCGACCTCAATATTGATGAAACCACAGTAAAAAAACACATGTCAAATATCATTTCAAAATTGCATGTTGGCAATAGGGTTGAAGCTATCAATCTATTACTTGGACATTGATAAAAAATCTTATCTCATTAATTTAGCTTTGCTAAATTATCTTTACCATCTTTATCAATCAAATAATTCAATGGATCGATACCTGCTTTATATGGCTTCTTATCCATCACAAACTTACAGCTCATTTTATTGCCGGTAACCTTAATTCTTTTACTGAACAGTAAACTGTCATTTTCATCCACTGCTCCTATATCAATCCAATCGTTGAGCGGCACCGACTTTTCATTACCTATACTATCGGCATAGTATTTGTGTAAATCAAGTTCCAAATTAACCATGAATTTTTTATCCTTAGTTGGCATAGCAATAGCACTTTTACAAGAATTATTAAAAACAGAGATTCTTTTAAACATATCATCTAGCATGGTAAACATCGAATCTGGAGTTTCGTCTTTAATACAACTATAGAAATCGAGTGCATTGGGGTATGGAGCACCTTTAAATTGATACTTTTTGATAAAGTTGGCAGCAGCTCGGTTTACCTTATCTTCGCCAATATACTCTTGCAGAGCATACATAACCATGCATCCTTTGTTGTAATGAATGTAGGATTGATTTTGGTTGAATAGCAAGGGTTGCTCCTTCTCTCTTTCGGAGCCACGTCTTGATAAGTAATTATCGAGCGCATAAGACAAGAATTTTTTCATTTGTGCCCTGCCATACTTTTTCTTCATAACCATCATGGCGCTGTATTCGGCCATCGATTCACTAAAAACCGTCATTCCATCTACAGGGCATCCAACTACCTGATGTGCCCACCACTGATGTGCAATTTCATGCGCAGTCACGTAATAGGCGGCATCAATCGTTTTAGGATCAGTAATATCAAGTATAAATCCTATCCTTTCACTATAAGGAATGGTATTTGGGAATGACTGTGCAAATGTACTATAACCTGGAAACTCTATAATACGGGCTTGTTTGTGTTGATAAGGACTAAAATTAGACGAAAAATAAGCCAATGATTCCTTAATTGAATTGGTCATTCTATCAATATTATACTCATGCCCTTTGTGATAATATATTTCAATGTTTATACCCTTCCAACGATCTCTCTTCACTTCATATGTTGCACTTAAATAAGAATAGAAATTGAGTATAGGAGCATCCATCTTGTAGTGGAAATATCTGCGACCATCTTTTTTCCATTCCTTTTGTAAATATCCGGGTGCTATGGCTATTTGATCTTCAACCGTGCTTACAGTAGTTTCAAACCTGATCCAATCTGCATCATTGCTGATGTAATTGTTATTATATTTTGACGTATCAGTAATGGCATAACTCAATTTGCGCTTAGGCAGTTTTTCCTTTTTACGATCTTCATTACTTGAAATTTCTAAATCGGCATTGTAACCAATGATAGGAAAAATACTATTGTTAAGGAAAGTTCCGTTATCAACAATTGAAGTATTGTCAAAACTATTTGATAAAGCAGGATAGTAAATACTGTAGCTAAAGCTCATCAACATGCTATCACCGGGCAGTAAGGGTTTTTGTAATTTGTATAAATATACTCCTGCCGAATCGTTACCAAGTATTGGTTGCGCTGGAATGCCCAAATCAACCATTTTGTCTTTGATATAAAAGCTCTCAGTCAAATTCAGTACCAAAGTATCGATATTATTCTGATGAATATTTTTCAACCACCACTGCCCTTTCATAGCAACCCCTCTTTCATGAGGAAAAATATCAACCTCATTGTTGACGCTCACCACACGCGGCTGCAATAACTTCTCATATTTTTTAAATTGCCTTTCCATGCGTGCTGAAAATTGTCGACTCTCGTTCTTTTGTAGAAATAGATTTTTGTGAGCAATCTGATGATAGGTATAGGCTCCACATGTAATAGCACAAATAACAAGCAGTGTTACAGCAGCAGCTGTACTTTTATTAAACCGTTGAGCGCATAACTTCAAACGAATGCCAAGACTGGTATCGGTTCCTCTCATCCAAAACAATCCTGTAAAAACAATCAGCAAAAGCCCAATCAATAGCCAATACAAATTAAACCATTGAGCAGCTGCAAGAAAATGTCCAAATCCATTCAAATCGCTTAGCGTA
>JBILUU010000227.1:0-4942 GCA_044370815.1 Bacteroidia bacterium | reverse complement strand
GCCCATTTTTAGCAATGTATGAATTGAAGGCTTGAAAAGCAATAGTATTTGTTTGCTGCTTGTTATAAAAGCCTGCCGTTCTGATACCATTGATTCTAAAGCCAATATTTATTTGCGGTGTAATTTGCTGACTATGCAAAAGTTCTACCAACTGCTCTTTCTTGCTGCCAATAACTGCCTTTACTATTGTAATAGGATAGTAGGTGTGCATATATTGAACATCATTATTATTCAAATAAATACCATCATGTGAATTGTTGCCAAAGTTAATTCCATCTTGAACCAAAGGACTGTAAAATATATTTCTAGATGGAAGTGTGATGTGCCCTGTTACATTGTAAAAATTTCCTGTTCTAAAAAGTGGATTGTATCGGTGCCCTTCATTTAAGGTTGTGTCAAGTGTTTGATAGCAAGAAAAATCATCGGTAAAAAAATAGGGCAGAGAGTCAAGTGCCACCTTGGATGAATCAATTTTGACAGAGGCAATAGCTGCTGTTTGGAGCAACAATAGCAACCAAAATATACATCTCAAGTTAATATGTTTGTATGAATGAATGATTTTCACAGGTTAACAGCCGCGTGCAAAAATACCATAATTTATGAAGTGGTAAAGCGCTTATTTTACCGCCTTTTCCTAAAGCCAACTTAATGGTAATATATTGATGACCTTTGCTTATTTTTAACCCAATTTAACCATTGAGTAACTTAATTAAGAACCATTTCTTTTTTTGAAACACTAATTTTGCGGGTGCATTAAAAAAAAGACTAAATTTGAATGCTACATTCTAATTTAAAATAAATTTTAGGCACATATTTAATGATTGAAATTTTTGAGGCACAGATATATGTTGGCGACAATTGTGAAAGTTATGCATCTGGAGAAAACCAAAATATCAAAGATTGTTTTTCAAAAAACGCTGTTTTATATGCCTTTGTTACTAATTGATTACCCGTAAAAAACACCTTGTGGCAATTATGCAAAAACTGAAAGAATTTTTTTATTCTCGATTAAAAAAAGTGCTCACTGTCATGATCCTGTCGGGTGTGGCATTATTCACTTCATCTTACATTGATGACTATTTTGCGATTTCAAAAAATCTTGAAATTTTCACCACAGTATTCAGGCAGGTAAATGCTTACTATGTTGATGAAACAAAGCCGGGAGAATTAGCTAAGACAGGTATTGATGCCATGCTGAAAAATTTAGATCCGTATACAACTTACATCCCCGAATCAGAAATTGAAGATTATCGGTTCATGACCACAGGTCAGTACGGAGGGATTGGCTCGCTCATTCGTAAGAAGGGAGAATACATTGTTATTTCTGAACCTTACGAAGGATTTGCCGCCTACAAAAGTGGTTTATTGGCTGGCGATACCTTGTTGATGGTGGATGGAAAATCAGTTAAAAATAAAAAGACTGACGAGATGAGTAAAATTTTAAAAGGTCAGCCGGGTACAAGCATCACTGTGGTAATTAAACGAGATGGGAAAGAAATTGAAAAGAAAATTACCAGAGAGGAAATTAAAGTAAAGGCAGTGCCCTATGCGGGCATGCTCGAAGATGGTATTGGCTATATGGTGCTTACAAGTTTTACTGAAAACTGCAGCAAGGAAATAAGTGATGCATTGGATTCATTAAAGAAAAATCATCAAATAAAATCATTGATTTTAGATTTGCGAGGCAATCCCGGTGGATTATTGCATGAGTCGGTAAATATTGCCAATTTGTTTGTTGAAAAGGGACAAGAAATTGTGAGCACAAGAGGGAAGGTAACCGAGTGGCAAAAGAGCTATAAAGCACTAAATAATGCCTTTGACAAAGATTTGCCATTGATAGTTTTGGTAAATAAAGGTTCGGCCTCCGCTTCCGAAATTGTATCAGGTAGCTTACAAGATTTAGATCGCGCTGTTATTATGGGGCAGCGCACTTTTGGGAAGGGGTTGGTACAAACAACTAAAAATTTAACTTACAATTCAAAACTAAAAGTAACTACCGCAAAGTATTATGTACCTAGTGGAAGATGCATACAGGCGCTTGATTACAGTCATCGAAATGCCGATGGCAGTGTGGGTAAGGTAGCCGACTCTTTAATGAAGGCATTCAAAACAAAGGCCGGCAGAACAGTGTTTGACGGTGGTGGCATCAAACCTGATATCAGCATCCCAACTACTGATGTAAGTACCATTGCCAGAACATTAGAAAATAAAGCACTTACCTTTGATTTTGCCGTTCAATATCGAAAAAAACATCCAAACATTGCATTAGCAAAAGACTTCAGATTGACTGATGCAGAATACAATGATTTCTTGACTTTCATTCATGGTAAGGATTATACCTATGTAACCAATACCGAGAAGGTTTTTAAAGATTTGAAAAAAATCATCGAGGAGGAGCAATACATGGATGCCGCAAAAGAAGAATATAAATCATTAGAGCAAAAAGTGCTGCATCATGAGCAAGAAGATTTAATCACTTTTAAGGATGATATTAAGAAAATTATAGAACGAGAAATTGTTACACAATACTATTATCAAAAAGGAAAAATCCAATACGGATTATCAAATGATGCGGAGGTTAAAAAGGCAATCGATTTGTTTAAGGATGATGCCAAGTTTAAATCTATATTAGCCGGAACTTATATAGAGCCAGCGGTAGAAGGCGATAAACAATAGTAAATTACTTTTTAGAAATTTCCTTTTTTTCTTTTTTGAATTCGTTCCAAGAGCTTTGCACACTAATTGATTCATCGTGCACAATCTGATAAATGGCTTTAATAAAGTCTTCACTTAAGCCAAGTGCGCCACCATTTTTGATTTGGTTTTTTAGTGTGTTTTTCCAACGTCTGATTTGAAGAATAGTAACATTATGTTCTTGTTTGAACTTCCCAATTTGCTTCGAAAAACCCATTCTTTTGGCCAGTAATTGAATCATTTCGTCATCAATCGCATCTATCCTATTCCGGAGCGATTGTAGCTCATCATGCTCGCCAAGCATTTCGTGTTCAGACTGACCGATGCGTAATGATTGAATAAGTGCGTGTAGCGTTTCAGGTGTAATTTGCTGCTTGGCATCACTCAGCGCTAAATCGGGTGCACAGTGAGTTTCTATCATTAAGCCATCCATGTCTAAATCCATGGCTCTTTGAGCAATGAAAGATAGTAATTCCCTATTTCCTGCAATGTGACTAGGGTCGCAGAACAAAGGCAAATCGGGCATAGCGCTTTTTAGTTGAATAGGAATTTCCCAGGCCGGGTCATTGCGAAATTGAGATTTGCCATGCATGTGAAACCCGCGGTGTACGGCACCCAGTTGCATTACACCTGCATTTTGAATTCTTTCAAGTGCTCCAATCCATAAGTTTACATCAGGGTGTATAGGATTTTTTACGAGAACCGGAATGTCTTTTATCCCTGTGAGTGCATCAGCCAATTCTTGCACAGAGAAAGGATTTACCACAGTTCTTGCTCCAACCCAAAGCATATTTACACCATGTTTTAGGGCAAGTTCTATATGGCTTGGTGTAGCCACTTCAACTGCAGTTCGAAGACCTGTTTCATCGCTCATTGATTTGAGCCATAATAATGCCTCTTCACCCTTTCCTTCGAAACTTCCCGGGCGTGTTCGGGGTTTCCAAATGCCAGCTCTAAATACAGCATTGGGATAATTAACAGCAATACCTTTGGCAGTGTTTAGCAACTGTGCAGGGCTTTCGGCACTACAAGGGCCGGCAATCAACAAAGGTTTTTCTGTTTGATTAAACCACGACAGCAGATTCTTCTTCAATTCAATTGGTTTTATGATGGAAACAAAAAAAACTGTTTAAAGTTCACAAAACTGTATGCTCTTTGATTGGCTTCAATAGATTACTACCAACCCAATATCCAGGCAAACATCAAAGGTGCCACAATGGTAGCATCACTTTCAACAATAAATTTTGGCGTATGTATATCTAGTTTTCCCCAAGTAATTTTTTCGTTAGGTACTGCCCCAGAATAAGATCCATAGCTTGTTGTAGAATCGCTAATTTGACAAAAATATGACCAAAAAGGTACATCATGCCATTCTAAATCTTGATACATCATAGGTACCACGCAAATAGGGAAATCGCCAGCAATACCACCCCCAATTTGAAAAAAGCCAACCCCTTTGCCTGCCGAGTTATTTCTATACCAATCGCTCAACCAAACCATGTATTCAATTCCACTTTTCATGGTTACTGCTTTTATTTCATTTTTGATGACATAAGAGGCAAATATATTTCCCATGGTACTATCTTCCCAACCTGGCACTACAATTGGTAAATTGCGCTGAGCTGCGGCCAACATCCAACTATTTTTTGGGTCAATTTCATAGTATTGTTCTAACTCGCCACTCAATAAAATTTTATACATATATTCATGTGGGAAGTAACGCTCTCCCTTATCATCCGCATCTTTCCAAATTTTATGGATATGCTTTTGCAAACGTCTGAAAGCTTCTTCTTCGGGAATACAAGTGTCTGTTACACGGTTGTAATGATTTTCTAATAAATCCCACTCCTCTTGAGGCGATAAGTCGCGGTAATTTGGCACGCGCTTATAATGGCTGTGCGCCACTAAATTCATGATATCTTCTTCTAAGTTAGCACCTGTACAGCTGATTATATCTACTTTACCTTGACGAATCATTTCGGCCAAAGATTTACCCAGTTCTGCAGTACTCATGGCACCGGCTAGGGTAACCATCATTTTCCCGCCTTCGGTAAGATGTGTTTCATATCCTTTCGCTGCATCAACAAGTGCGGCTGCATTAAAGTGCAGAAAATTATTTTCTATAAACTGTGAAATTGGTCCTTTCTTGGTCATATCTTTATTATTTGGGTTGCAAATGTAATTGATTACTTGCTTCATACAAAAAATAAACAAATTACATCAACCAGCAGAAAATCAATTAATGGCA
>JBILUU010000013.1:0-17012 GCA_044370815.1 Bacteroidia bacterium | reverse complement strand
TTCAATCGAACACGATTGATATAACAGAATAGCCATCATTTTCGCAAATCAATTACCTCACATGAGGTTTTCTCTTGAGCAAGGTTTGTGGCTTTCTTTGTAATACCTCTGCAATTTTACGCATCTCCTCTTGAATAAGAGTCACGCTTTTATTTACCTCCTCTTTGCTCTGATTTGACTCTGGCATTTGTGTACTGATATAATTTACAAACTCCCACACCTCTTTGATGTCGCCAATATTTACTTCGTATGGCTCATACACAAAATTAAGTGATTTAAGCAATAATTTCTTCTTGCTTTTGATATGATTGTAGGCAACCTTAAAAACAATTCCATCATCTTGCGTAAGCAATACGTATGCATGTCCGTCTTTGATATCGTTCCAATTTTCTAAAAACTGCGCTGTTACAAATGATTTATCCGGAATAGGTAACATACTGTCACCATTTATCTGAAAGGTTCGGTACTTTCTTTCTTTACTTAAAAAAGGCAATTGAAAGGTGGGTAGCGCACTTATAAACTCCGGGTCGTTATAACCTGCAGTATATCCCGCCCTGGCCTTGTGAGGAACCAATTCAATATTGTCTCTATTTTTACTATCAACTGTTGTTGCTAATATCCTCAATTTGGTACCTTTAATATAAGCATCGTGGCCAAGCTCAAGTTCACGCAATTTGCTTTCCGACATAGCCGGTAAATCTTCATTTAAAAGAAAATCAATACTGATTCCGAAATATCTAGAAATAGCAGGCAGCATATCGATTCCCGGCAGGGCATACTCATTTTCATAATTATTTATAGAGCTGCGTTTAATCCCTAAACCCGATGCAACTTCTTCTTGAGAACGCTTTTTACGATTGCGCAAAAACTTGAAATTACTGCTGAAATACATAGTATGATATTTTAAAGGTCAAAATAAATGATTTAATTTTAGTCAAAGATAAAGTATTTGTTTCTTTATTTCCAAATCAATCACAAAAAATTTGTTGGATTGATTTTATTTTAATCAATTGCAGCATCAATGCATGTATCTTATTGTATTTAATTTACTTATAGGTTGCTTATACAATACCTATATAGTAGTGTTCATACTCTAATTCATTGGACTATCGCAGATTCCGTATCGGTATTGCTTTGATGCTAAAAAATAATTGCCAACTTTGCAGCAATGTCAACCAACAATACAATAGTAATTATTGGAGGAGGCGCTGCAGGTTATTTTGCAGCCATCAACGCTGCCGAAAATCATCAGCATGCTAAAATTATTTTGCTCGAAAAAACGGGTAAAACATTGCAAAAAGTAAAAGTAAGTGGTGGCGGCCGCTGCAACCTAACGCATCACTGTTTTGATATTATTGCCTTGTCAAAAAATTATCCGAGAGGTGAGAGAGAAATGTTGCAGGCCTTTCATCAGTTTGCCGTAAAAGATACCATCGATTGGTTTGCACAGCGTAATGTAAAACTAAAAACGGAAAACGATCAGCGCATGTTTCCGGTCAGTAATTCTTCCCAAACTATTATCGATTGCTTTGAAGAGCAGGTACAAAAGCTTGGCATAAAAGTGTACCTAAATTGTGAGGTTGAGCAAATCATCAAAGCAGATCAAAAATTTACAATTGAAGTCAAAGCAAAACAAGCTATCGTGGCCGATTATGTCATTGTAACATCGGGTGGGTTTAATCAACTCAAAGGATATCATTTTTTATCATCATTTAATCTTGACATGATCAATCCGCTGCCTTCTTTATTCACCTTCAATCTTGAAAATAAAAGTATTACGGCACTCATGGGACTCAGTGTGCCTAATGCTGCTGTTACCATTCAAAGCAAGGGAATGCAGCAAAAAGGACCCTTGCTAATTACGCATTGGGGATTTAGCGGACCGGCTGTGCTCAAGCTCTCTGCTTTTGCAGCGCTCGAACTAGCGGAGCTCAATTATAATTTCGATGTTGCCATCAACTGGAATAACAACTTTACATTCGAAACACTAAAAAAAATGATTGTCGAACTTAAAAATAGTTCGGCAAAAATTTGGAGCGGTTTATATCAAGAAATTAATATTCCGCGCAGACTGCATGAATTTTTGTTGCAGGAGGCTCAATTGGAGGGCACAAAAAAACTTGCCGAAACAAGTAATAAATCTATTGAACTATTTTGTAACCTATGCTGTAATCATGTGTTTAAAATAAAAGGTAAAACTACCTTCAAAGAAGAGTTTGTAACCTGCGGGGGCATCAGTCTTAAAGAAATTAATATGAAAACAATGATGTGCCGTAAAGTGCCTGGTTTGTATTTTGCAGGCGAAGTGCTCAATATTGATGGGGTTACCGGTGGATTTAATTTTCAAGCGGCATGGACAACCGCCTTTATTGCCGCGCAACTTATAACCTAAAAAAAATTAAAATGCTGCCTCAAAATCTTTTATAAACTAACTTTGTTGTAGGATTAAATAGTAGTAAAAGATTTTTCAAATTATAAATATGGCCAATTCAATTGTTGACGAAATAAAATTCAATTTCAATAAAGGAGATCAAGTGCTCCGACTGATTATTATTAATGTAGGGTTATTTGTGATCATAGGCCTATTGGGTCTTATCGACAGTCTTTTTAAACTCGATGGAATACTGTCATTCAAGCATTATTTTTCTTTGCCTTCTTCACCCGGTTGGTATTTAAGAAAACCATGGACCATTGTTACCTACATGTTTATTCATCATGATTTTTTCCATTTGTTAGGAAACATGATCATGCTGTATTTTGGTGGTAGGATTTTTGCTGATTTTTTAGGACATAGGCGGGTGCTACCGCTTTATCTTGCGGGTGGAATCATAGGTGCACTGCTCTACATGTTGCTCTTTAATACTATTCCATTGTTTGCCGATGCCGGGTTTAATGCTCAATTGATGGGCTCTTCTGCTGCTGTTCTCGCTATTTTTTTTGCTGCCGCAACTTATTTACCCGATTATGAGGTGGGACTTATTCTTATTGGGTCAGTGCGCTTGAAATATATTGCTTTGGTTATTTTTCTGATTGATTTGCTTAGCATCGACCAAAGTAATCCGGGTGGACACATTGCTCATATAGGTGGAGCATTGCTTGGTATCGCTTTTGCAAAAGGTTTAAGAAAGGGCTATGATTTTACGCACTCCTTTAATAAGTTGATAAGTAAAATTGAAGCATTGTTGAGCAGGAATAAAACTTCTGCCAACCGCGTTGTTTTTCGTCAAAATCCACGTTCTTCATCACAGGCGAATCCCAAATCAACGAGCAAGCAAGAAATTATCGATGCCATTCTAGATAAAATTTCAAAGTCGGGGTACGATAGTTTAACCAAAGAAGAAAAGGAAACTATCTTTAAACTCAGTAAGGATGACAATTGATTGAAGAAATAAAAAAAGCCGAAGTAAAATACTCCGGCTTTTGCTCCCTCTCTTGGGCTCGAACCAAGGACCCCATGATTAACAGTCATGTGCTCTAACCAGCTGAGCTAAGAAGGAATCTTTTTAAATGGAGCGCAAATGTACAGAAGAAAGTTATATTTGCAAAAATTTTTTTAATCTAATTTAAAATATGAGTCTATTAGCAGTTGGCACCGTGGCTTTTGATGCCATTGAAACACCTTTTGGAAAAACAGACAAAATCGTTGGTGGCGCTGCCACATACATCTGTTTATCAGCATCTTATTTCACCAAAAAAATCAACTTGGTATCAGTCGTGGGAGAAGATTTTCCTCAAGAGTCGATTGGCATGTTGCAGCAACATGGCGTAAATACAGCCGGTTTACAGGTTAAAATGGGAGAAAAAACCTTCTTTTGGAGTGGTAAGTACCACAATGACATGAACAGCCGCGATACACTCGACACCCAGCTGAATGTTCTTGAAACATTCGATCCGGTCATTCCTGAGGCCTATCAAGATTGCGAATTCTTGATGCTCGGAAATCTTGTTCCTGCGGTACAACGCAAAGTAATTATGTCGCTCAAAAATCGTCCAAAGCTGATTGTGATGGATACCATGAATTTTTGGATGGATATAGCCATGGAAGAACTTGTTAAAACAATTGCAATGGTTGATGTTTTAACCATTAATGATGCCGAAGCACGTCAGTTGTCTGGTGAGTACTCATTGGTAAAAGCAGCTCAAAAAATATTAACGATGGGTCCAAAATACCTGATCATTAAAAAGGGAGAACACGGGGCTTTGCTATTTAACAACAAGCAGGTGTTTTTTGCCCCTGCCTTGCCGCTTGAAGATGTTTTTGATCCAACCGGAGCAGGAGATACATTTGCAGGTGGATTTATTGGCTACCTTGCCAATACTAAAGATATATCGTTCGATAATATGAAAAGAGCCATCATTTTTGGTTCAGCTATGGCTTCGTTCTGTGTGGAAAAGTTTGGAACCGAAAGAATTGTCAATTTAGGTAAGGAAGAGCTCGACCATCGTATACAAGAGTTTGTAAACTTGGTTCAATTTGATATCTCCTTGGTATAAAAATGAGTATGAATAAAGAGGCAAAAATATTTGTGGCGGGCCACAGAGGAATGGTAGGTAGCGCCATGGTAAGAAGGTTAGAGCGTGCAGGTTTCAACAACATGATTACTCGCACTTCATCCCATTTAAATCTCACCAATCAAGCAGCTGTTGCCGATTTCTTTGCTTCCGAAAAACCCGATTATGTGGTGCTCGCTGCTGCTAAGGTGGGCGGTATTATGGCCAACAATACCTATCGCGGTCAATTTATTTATGAAAATTTGATGATACAAAACAATGTTATTCATCAAAGCTATGTTAATGGAGTAAAGAAGTTGTTGTTTTTAGGTTCTTCTTGTATCTATCCTAAAATGGCTCCACAGCCGCTTAAGGAAGATTACCTGCTTACAGGTACATTAGAGCATACCAACGAACCCTATGCCATTGCAAAAATTGCAGGGATAAAAATGTGCGAAGCATACCGAACTCAGTATGGTTGTAATTTCATTTCTGCAATGCCCACAAATTTATATGGCCCCAACGATAATTATGATTTACATAATTCGCACGTGTTGCCCGCCCTCATCAGAAAATTTCATACTGCCAAGGTAAACCAAGATAAGAGTGTGGTAATTTGGGGAACCGGAACACCACGCAGGGAATTTTTACATGTTGATGATTTGGCAGATGCTTGCTACTATTTACTAGAGCATTATGATGGTGAGCAGCTTGTTAATGTGGGCAGTGGGGTAGATGTAACCATTTTTGAACTTGCCAACTTGGTTAAACAAATTGTTGGTTTCAATGGTGAAATTGAGCTCGATCCCTCTAAACCTGATGGAACGCCAAGAAAATTAATGGACGTAAGTAAACTGGAAAAGGTGGGTTGGAAGTACAAAATTTCATTGGAAGAAGGAATAAGCAGCGTATACAAAGAGGTTCTCGAAAAGAAAATTTTTGACACACAAACTGTCTAATGAAAGCGCTAAAGGCAATCTTCAATTTTACACTTGCACGTTATGTATTGAAATTGCTGTTGCTGTCATCTTCACTTACTTATGCGCAGCCCATTATCTATCAGCACAATCAGTTTTTTGCGCAAGATGTAGAGCGTCAAGCTGCTGCTATACAAAATCAATATCAAGCTGCTGTAAAACCATTTGTAAACGGTGTAAACTATAATAAGCAACAGCTCGACTCATCAAATAATGCGAGATACGCTTACAAAACTTATAAGCGCGCTTGGTTACGTAAAATTAAGCAAGAAAGTTTGCTCCTGGTGGATAGCCCCGATTTTAAATTATCACTCGATCCGCTATTTTATTTTGAAGGTGGTCAGGACAGAAAGTTCAGCGATTCTACCTATTATACCAATACGCGTGGTGTTTTAATCAGAGGCAGTATAGGCCAAAAATTTGCTTTCGAATCAACCTTTCTAGAGAATCAAGCCGTGTTGCCCGATTACTTAAGTCAGTTTGTTAGAACTTGGGAAGTAGTGCCCGGGCAAGGCCGCGTAAAGAAGTTCAAAACCAATGGATTTGATTTTGCTAATGCATCGGGCGTTATGTCATATAGTCCATTCAAAGTGTTAAACATAATGGCAGGTAGCGGTAAGCTATTTATTGGAAATGGATACCGATCATTGCTCTTGAGCGATAATGCATTCAACTATCCGTACTTGAAAATAAATTTTCATACCCGAAAATTCGCGTATACCGCCTCATGGGCATCAATGCAAATAATAAAAAATGGGCGGTTTGTATTCAACCCTCTCAGTGAACCCATCTTCACAAAAAAGGCATACACATTTCAATATCTAAGTTATCGCCCTCTTAAACGCCTCGAATTGGGCTTGTTTCAAGCAGTGATGTGGAGTGCTCAACAAACAGGCAACGCCAATTTTGATTTCAACATCATCAATCCCTTGATCTTTTCGCACTTGGCTCAATACAGTTTTAATGAATCTAATAATGTAATGCTTGGTGCCAATATCAATGTAAAAATTACATCCTCAATCAATTTATACGGTCAATTGATGGCAGATGATATTAAAAATAAGCAAACAGGTTTTCAGGGAGGTGTCAAATATTTTGATGTAGCCAAAATCAACAATTTATATATGCAGGTAGAGTATAATCGTGTTGGTGCATATAGCTATGCTTTTAATGATGCATTTCAAAGTTTTAGCCATTATAATCAGCCTATTGCTCATCCTCTTGGAGCTAACTTCAATGAGTTGGTGGGTATTGCCAACTATCGTTGGAAAGATATTTTCATCACCGGCAAAATCAACTTAATCAGCTACGGTCAGGATGTGAAGGACTTTTATGCCGGCAATACTGTGATCACCGATTATTTGCCTTCCGATGTGCAGCAAAATACGATGCAATATAAGGCAAATACCAGTATCATAGATGCTAAACTCGGCTATGTGATTAACCGTGCATCTCAACTGAATGTGTCTGTGGGTGCTATGTTACGAAACAATAAAACTTCAACAGGCAGTTTGCAAACAAATTATGTATATTTGAGCGTTGGTACCTCAGTCATCAATAAATACTACGATTTTTAGTGTATAAATTCTTTTTACGAACTTTGACGCAAGAAAAAACATGGGATTAACAATACTCGCATTCTTCACTTCATTTTTGGTAGTAATATTTTTTACACCATCACTGATTAAAGTGGCGGAGTTAAAAAACCTTACCGATACTCCCGATGAACTTCGTAAATTGCATAAGCGATCTATACCCACTATTGGAGGCATTATCATTTATGCAGGAACTTTGTTCTCCTATTCAATATGGTTGCCTACTGATGATGCTTCAGATTTTAAATACATTGTTGCAACCACATTGCTTATGTTTTTTGTTGGAGTAAAAGACGATATCATTGGAACAGCGCCAATGAAAAAGTTGGCTGCCCATATCTTGTGTGGTTTAATTATTGTGCTTATGGCAAACATCAGAATAAAGAGTTTGCACGGGATATTTGGTATTTATGAAATACCTTATTGGGCAAGTATTTTTCTTTCATTGTTTACCATGATTGTGATTATCAATGCATTCAACCTAATTGATGGTGTTGATGGCTTGGCAGCCGGTATTGGATTTATTGCTGCTATGGCCTTTGGCACTTGGTTCTTGTTGCTCAAAGATTTGGTTATGTCATGCATGGCATTTGCCTTGGCGGGTTCACTATTGGCGTTTTTGTATTATAACTTTTCTCCTGCAAAGATTTTTATGGGTGATTCTGGCTCCCTCACCATCGGGTTAATTATGTCGGTACTTGCCATTAAACTTATTGAGTTTGAGCGTGTATCTTTAATTTACCAGCTCGCGCTCTCTACAAAACCTGTTATTGCTATTGCCTTTTTGATTTATCCGCTGGTGGATACTATGCGTATTTTTATTTATCGCATGCTCAATGGTCTTTCACCTTTCAATGCCGATAGAAATCATATTCATCATCGATTGCAAGATGTTGGGTTTAATCATCGACAAACTTCTTTTGTATTGTATATGTCAACCATTCTTGTTATAGCTGTTGCTTTTTTAACCATTAAATTGCAGCCTACTTTTTCATTATTGGTGGTGGTTGGCTTTGCTGCCATCTTATGTTTGATTCCATTTTATCTGATGAAAGAAAAAATACCGGTGATAAAAACATTAAACAGCGAACCTGAGTCTGCTGAAATCAACAACATCAAGCAAGTATAATTCACCTGATGAACAGCTTGAATTTGTTTTTTTTATTTCGTGTCCAATGTTTAACTTTTTTAGTACTGAACTTTCAGTATGTGTTTGCACAACCCGAAAATATGCCTCTGTTGCGTGAGGCCAATATTGGAATTACCAATGCCGCACGTGAAAATCCTTATCAATTTCATACTGCCATTCGCCCCTATTTAAAAAGTGAGATTCAATCGCTCAATGGTGTCAACGAGAATGATACCGCTATGCCTTCAAGCAAAAAAATGGCATTAAGAAATTATATCAGCCAAGGTCATTTGCTTGGATTAGATGCTGGTAAATTTTTTATCAAAGCTGATCCTGTTTTTTCTGCGATTGCCGGCTATGATGCGAATGCAGGCGAACGATTAGTTCAAACGTCTATTGGTTTTAGAACACAAGTGCAAATGGGTAAAAAATTGTTTGGAGAAGTAAAAATAGAAAGTTTTAATGCCGATTATGCCAGCTATATCGACTCGGTAATTACCAAAACACAGGTTGTTCCGGGAGGCAACTTTGCCGGCCGAACGGGCTTGGGATACAGTAGCAATTTAAACACAGGTTATTTATCATATTCACCCAACAAAATCTTTAATTTTCAAGCAGGATTCGGCAAAAATTTTTGGGGCGAGGGATATCGTTCGCTGCTTTTGAGCGACAACGCATACAGTTATCCTTACTTAAAAACAACCGCACATTTTTGGCGTATCAAGTATGTAAGTATGGTGGCTAATTTTAAAGATGTTCAAAGAGATCCTGGAAATAGTAACACATTCAGAAATAAATATGCATCGCTGCATTACCTGAGTTGGAATGCTACAAAATGGTTGAACCTTGGCCTGTTTGAAGCCATAGTTTTTGAAAATAGAAACAAAGCAAGCTATCATGCATTTGATGTCAATTATCTTAACCCGGTTATATTTTTTCGTCCGGTAGAATACTCATTGGGGTCGGGAGATAATGCCTTACTTGGAGCTAACTTTAAAATTAAGTTAACTACAAACATTCAATTGTATGGACAAGTTATATTAGATGAGTTTTTCTTGAAGGAGATTAGAGCAAGAAACGGTTGGCAAGACAATAAGCAAGGAGCGCAAGCCGGGTTTAAGTATTTTAATGTGGCCGGAATAAAAAATTTAAATTTCCTAACAGAGGTAAATGTGGTAAGACCTTATACATACTACCACAAGAACGCTACTCAAAACTATGGGCATTTCAATCAGCCACTTGCCCATCCATACGGAGCAAACTTTTACGAAAGTATGAGTACTCTAAACTATAAATACAAGCGGTGGTTTGTGGCTACCAAATTTATTTATGCCGTAGTGGGTCTCGATAGTAATCAAACCATTAGCTACGGACAAGATATTTATCGTGCCTATGATCAACGCCCTTCTGTTTATGGAAACGGACTTGCACAAGGTTTAAAAACAACACTCATTTTTGCCACAGCCAAGGCATCATATTTAATTAACAGCGCCTATAATTTGCGCATCGAAGGATGTATGATCCCCCGTATTGAAAGCAATATCAACGGCACTAAAAGAGCACTTATCTTTCAACTAGGTATCAGTACCTCTCTCGATAATAGATACCTCGATTTTTAATTTGGGTTAATCCCGAATTAATCAGTAGAAGTTACGCATATAACGCACTAGTGATTTTATGAGGGCAATACCGCTTAGCAGGTGTTTTCAATCCATTGATTCAGTGGATTGAATTACAGCTGTTTCAGCGATTCCGCATTTTCTAATGCGGAATTTGGGCTAATACTACTTAGGCACTGCAAGTTGTTGCTCGGCAATCGAGTATTCCCACTGTTTAACCCCCTCCCGGTCATAAATTTCAAACGTAACTTTTCTTTCATTTTTTGCACCGCTGATACCTATTCTTGAATAACTGTTACCCATGTACAAACTACCTTCTACACGTGTAGGGTTGTTAAATTCATTTGATTTAGAAATGTTGTATGCGTTAGAGGTGATGGGCGATGAGGTAAAATCATACAAAGCATAAAATCCCGGTAAGCTGATTTTATGCATCTCGGTAAAATGTCGGTCACCGGTTAAAAAAATCACCCCTTTAATTTTGTTTAATCTAATAAAGTTAATCAACTCATCAAACTCAGCAGCATAGTGTCTTAAACATTCTTTCTCTGCTATTGGATTTAAAACCTGACTGCCGTTTACAATAAATTTAAAAACAGACTTACTACTGATGAGTGCATTTTTTAACCAATCGAGTTGTGTTTTTCCATAGTATGTTTTTTCATGATTAGGTTTGCCGTTAATACTATCAGGCAACTCATTAGCACTTCTGTAAAAGCGATCATCCATCATGAAAAATTGAGCATCACTGTATAAGAAGCTCTGATAGATACCATCATTTCCCTTGTTGCCATAATTGCGTTGAGGGTAATATTGTTTAAATGCATGATAGCTTACATGCTTTAAATCAAAAGATAAATTGGCATCATTGGGTCCGTAATCATGGTCATCCCAAATGGCATAGTTGGGCCTTAGTGAAAGCACACGCTGAAGCGCTTTAGTTGACCTGTCATGACTATATCGATAGGCAATACCCGAAGCACTGCTGTAGTCGGCTTCGCGCAAATATAGATTGTCTCCGCCCCAAATATTAAAATCTGCTTCCGTATCAGCCATCTTCTCTAAGATGTTGGTACTTTGTCCGTATGGTTTACCAGGCCTATCGTACAAAGAGTCGTTGATGTAAGTGCATGATCCAAATAAAAATTTAAAATCAGGCGCAGGTTTTCTCCATTCCCACAATTCCTTTGTTTTAAATTCATATACCTTAGATGCAGGTAATAGCTTGCCATCAATCAAAAATTGATACTGATAAATGGTATTCATTGCTAAATGCTCCAAAACAAAAGTGATGGGATTATAAACCTGTTTCTGCTTTAAATCACCATTAACAATGTATTTTTCCTTGTTATTTTCTTTCTTCCAATATTGAATAGCGGCAGTATTTATAGGAGCCTTTACTTCAAGCCAAATAGCTGCCTCTCGGTGTTCAACATAACCCAACATAGGCCCCGAAACAATTTGAGCGGATCCCAAAAAGTAACTGAGATTCAAAGCAATTAAAAGTATATTTCTAAACATTATTCAATAATTTCGACAAATTTAATCCAAATTCCAATAATGCGTTTGCATTAGAAAAAAATGCACGAACCTGAGTATGGCTTTGATTGGGCCCTCGAAGGTAGAGCCATCATCAATAAACACATCCTTGACGGCAATCATGCAGCACTTAAAAATTATCAGCAGTTGGGAAAATTTGTTTCGTTGGCAGTTCCTTCACCCGACCACTATCTTCCATTGATGTACACATTGTCACTTAAAAGAGATCATGAACAGGTGAGCTTGTTCAATGACAAAGCCGTTATGGGATCAATCAGCATGACTTCCGTGTTGATTGGCTAAAAAGCAGTCATACGCAAAGAGTCAACCGTTGTAAGCGGTGCGGCTGCGTTTTTAATTAATAAAAAGTTAGTAGCATCCATTGATTGGATTTTCCATTTCTTTTCAGTACCTAAATTTATTTTTACCGAATCGCTGCCTGAAAATAATTGCCAGGTGCCATCTGTAATGCTTGGCGAGCCACCAATGGTAAGCGATTGAGTCAACACTCCGCCATCTTTAAATTCAAGATAGTCATTAGAGCCTAAGGCAATATTTACATCATTTTCTTTGTAAAAATTCATGCGCCATTTTTTCTTGATATTGAATTCATTGTTACCAAGTGTAGTAAATTGCTGCACAAGAGAATAATCGGAATTTGAACTTGGACAGTTGCTTTGAACCCTGTACTCATAAGTAGTTCCCGAGGATAGATTAATTACCTTGGCGCTCGTTCCGGATGTAACCCTAATCACCGTGTATGTTGTGTTTCCCAATTTTCTGTATTCGAATAAGTATTGTTGTGCATCTTCAGCCGAATTCCAACTGGCATCAACCGAAACATTGGTTAGGTTTTTAAGCGTAATGGCCCCAGGGTAGGCACATACCGGCTCCTCTGTTAGTTTTTTGCATTGACTCAAAAGCAGCGGTAATGCTAATATCAACAATGGAATAAATTTGGTAGGATTTTTCATGGGTTATATTATTTACTATTATGATTTATGTTGATATAAACTAATCAGGTGATGTAAGCTATCATTAATTAGCACGCGGTGAGCAGGAGAGTAATTTTCCTGATTGGTTTTAGTGATTGTTTCAATGGAATCTTTCAAACTTTCATGGTGATTGGTGAGTTCTGTAATCAGCGTATAGGCCTCAATAGCAACAAGTTCGTTTCCGTTCAACAAAGCATCAACAAAAATGCTTGTGTGTGCACTATAATCAATACCCGACTCCCAACAAGCTGTCAATAACGCTGCTTTAATTTCGTCACTAATGCTTTTGTTTGTGAGAGCATTAATCATAGGTACTTTTACAAAATCTTTGGTGCAGAATCCAAGCACTTTGGTAATTGCTGCAATCGTTTGATAATCATCAGCAGAGTTCAAATCTAATAGATAGTTGAGTAAACTCTCAACATGCTTGATGGTGTAAGTATCTTTTTCGAATGTTGCGATTAAGGAGTCAACCGCTTTTATAGAAGCTTCATTCATGATCTTTTATGATTCTGAATGACAAAATTAAAAAATTTAACGCATTGCCGATAAAATAAATCAAGTCCTCAACAAAAGTTGAATCAGTTGCGATATAGCGGCAATTATATTAATTACGTGTCCCTTTTTTTTCCTCAGTTTTGATAATCAAATTATTGGGGTCTTTATCTTTTCCTGTCTTTTGCTTATCAGTATTAGAAGTTTCCTTCGAGGTGCTACCTTTACCTTCTTTTGTTTCGGTGGCTTGCGTATCGGTTGTTTTCTTTACTACAAAATTGGTTTTGATGCCTGCCAATAATTTGGTTACGTTCTCATCTTTTGCATTGGCCTTTATTGCTTTTTCTAAATTACCGGGAAATATTTTTCCTCTGTATTTTTTATCTTTGGCATAATCGTATAAAAAATCTTCCACTCTTTTATCAATGGGCTTTTTCGGGTCTAAATTCAATGTTTTGGCAACTGCTCTCTTTTTTGCCTCGGCTTGGGCTTCTTTCAAAAATGCGATGTAGTCTGTCTTTTTTAGTGAAGGTGCTTTTTCTTCTACCTTCTTGTAGTATAGGTACTCGGTAGTGTAGAAGGTTTTCATATCGTTAAGCTTTTTCTGAACCGCACCCTCGGCTTGTTCTTTATCTGCAAAATATTCCGGATGAAGGAATAATTTTAAAGAATCCATGGTTAAATTAAGATAGTCAATCGTTCGATAATGTTCAATGCCAACACTGTCGCGCAGCACAACAAGTCTGCCACCCAAATCCTTTACTGAATTTGCTACAATGCTATATGTTTTAATATTGCTTGCTAACCATTTATCTTTTTCAGAAAAATTAAGAGAAACACTATCAGACTCTATATCAAACACAAAGTTTTTAATGCCCTCTGTTCGGCTCCACATTTTTGTGATAGTTGGTTTTTCTTCTTGCGCAATGGCGCAGAATAAATTAAAAAATAGAATAATCGTAGTGAGTATTTTTTTCATCATTCAAATTTATTTTACTGTTTCAAAAGAGAGCGCATAACAACAAACCTTAAAGCATTAATTCGGTAGATAGTTGTTTACAAAACTAATAAGATTTTGAAATTTTTCAGCCGTACTAGTTTTAAGTTTTGCACATTTAAAAATATCGTAAAAGGATAGCAATTGCTATATTTTTCAATTACATTTGTTAAGAAATAGTGCTAAATTAAATAAGCATAGTATTTTAAAATTATCAAAATGTCCGAAGATCTTTTTCAATACCTATGGAAAATGAAATTATTTGATAGCCGAAACCTATGTACAACCGATGGCGATCAAATAGAAATTATACATGTTGGGACGCACAATATGCAGTCAGGCCCCGATTTTTTTAATGCAAAGATCAAAATTGCCGATACTATTTGGGCTGGAAATATAGAATTGCACCTAAAATCTTCAGATTGGATGTTACATAAACATCAACTTGATAAATCATACGAAAACATTATTCTACACGTGGTTTATAAGGATGATAAACCTTTGTTTGACTCCTCAGGAAATGCTATTAAAACATTGGTGCTGGAGCAGCATATTAAAAGTGAAATCATTAATGCGTACAAGGATTTTAAAGATAATAATGAAATCATTCCATGTTCTAAAAGTATTCAAAAGGTACCTCATGAAATTATTCAAACTACTTTAGAACGATTATTAGTTAAACGATTGGAGCATAAATCACAACATGTAGAGCGCCTGCTACTCGAAAATAACAACAATTGGGAGCAAAGTTTTTACATGCAATTAGCTGCTAATTTTGGATTCAAGGTAAATCATGTACCCTTTGAACTACTCGCCCGAAACACACCATTATCAGTACTTGCAAAGCATAAAAGTAACCTCTCACAAATTGAGGCCTTACTTTTTGGTCAGGCAGGAATGCTCAATGAGTCATTTAAAGATCTCTATCCGGTGATGTTACAAAACGAGTATGCCTACTTGAAAAAGAAATATAACCTTACGGGTATCGACAGCCATCTCTGGAAGTTCTCTAAAATGCGACCGGTAAATTTTGCATCTATTCGCATCGCCCAGTTTGCAGCACTTGTGCACCAATCTTCTCACTTGTTTTCGAAAGTTACTGAAGCCACAAGTCCTCAACAACTCATACAATTGTTCAAGGTAAAAGCTTCAATTTATTGGGATACGCATTACACTTTCTATAAGGAAACAGCCAATTTGAAAAAGCATATTGGAAAGGCAGGAATCGAAAATCTTATTATCAATACCATTGTTCCGTTTATGTTTGTTTACGGTAAGCATTATGGCGATGAAGCTAAATGCGAACTTTCGTTGCAACTGCTATCCTTGATTAAGCCCGAGAAAAATAACATCACCCGACTTTGGCAAAATATTGGTATTGATGCTCAAAACGCTGCGCAATCTCAGTCGCTCATTGAGCTCAAAACCAATAACTGTGAGCTAAAAAGGTGTTTACAATGCAGCATAGGACATTTTGTATTGAAAAATAATTAAATTTGTAGGCAAGATATTGTTTATGATTCAAAAAATTACCTCTTGGTTTGAGCAGCATGCTTTTGGTGTTTGTACCTGGTTGGGAAAAAAACTAGGCATCGAAAGTACACGCATCAGAATGTACTTTATCTACCTGAGTTTTTTTACTGTTGGTTCTCCAATCATCATTTATTTTCTGATGGCTTTCATTCTTGAACATAAACATTACTTCCGATTCAATAAAAACAAGAGAAAAAGTGTGTGGGATATTTAACCTCCCTCAAATGCACTAACTTTATTGATTTCGATGGAATTTACAGCACACATATTGGATTATCATCTACCCGAAGAACGAATTGCAAAGTTTCCGCTCTCGATAAGGCATGATGCCAAATTGCTTGTATACAAAGATCAACAAATAACTCACAATCGCTTTTACAACCTATACAATCAAATTGAAGAAGGTAGTTTAATGGTTTTTAACGATACTAAAGTATTTCATGCTCGCATGTATTTCACAAGCATTACAGGAAAGGTGATTGAACTATTTTGCATGGAACCTGCTGATGGGAAAGATCCTGTATTGGCCATGGCAGCCAATGATCATTCCGAATGGATTTGTATGGTTGGAGGCGCAAAAAAATGGAAATCCGATAAACTGATTTGTCGACTCATGCACCATCAAACCGAAACAATTGTTGAGGCCTCGCTAATTGCACGCAAAGATGATATGTTTCATATCTCTTTTGAATGGAATAATAACGATTTATCATTTGCTGATATTTTGGAAAATGCAGGTGAATTGCCACTTCCGCCATATATGAATAGAAAAGCCAATGCGGAAGATGAAAATAGATATCAAACTGTTTATGCCAAACAAACCGGTTCGGTGGCTGCTCCTACAGCCGGGTTGCATTTTACCGATGAGGTATTAACATCGCTCAAAGAGAAAAATATCAATACTGAATTTGTTACGCTTCATGTAGGGGCAGGAACATTTAAACCTGTTAAAACCAACAACTATAAGGAACACGAGATGCATGCCGAGCTCATTGATGTAAGTGATAAGTCAATTGAAATGATGATGCATCATCTGGGAAAAATTATCGTAGTTGGAACTACCTCGCTAAGAACGCTCGAAAGCTTATATTGGATGGGTGTTAAAGCAATGCTCAACCCCAACGCATCAATCAATGAATTAAGCGTTACCCAATGGGAAGCCTATGAGTTACCACAATCGTATACAGCGGAGCAAGCATTGTCTGCTTTGTTGCAAATCATGAAAAAATTAAACTGCAACAGAATTATTTGTAAAACACAAATTATGATTACACCTCATTATAAACTTAAAGTTGGCAATGGGTTAATCACTAATTTTCATCAGCCTAAAAGCACCTTACTACTCCTCATAGCTGCGGTTACCGGAAAGGATTGGGAAAAAATATATGCCGAGGCATTGAGTAACGACTATCGTTTTTTAAGCTATGGCGATAGTTCATTATTGATGAAAAGCAACTCTTGAGATTGAGAGGTATTCCTTATTATGCCAATGTGATGTATAAATTATACCAATAATTTAAACCCGAATTAATCAGTAGAAGTTACGCATGTAACGCACTAGTGATTTTATGAGGGTAATCCCGCTTAGCAGGTGTTTTCAATCCATTGAACCAATGGATTGAATTACAGCTGTTTTAGCGAT
>JBILUU010000225.1:0-5005 GCA_044370815.1 Bacteroidia bacterium | reverse complement strand
CATACCTTTCCATTTTGCACCAAACGCACACACAAGCTTCCTGCCTCCTTTTCGGTAATGCCATTTCTAACAGGTGTTCCGGTGCCTTTGCTAATGGAAGAGTCCATACTATCAACATCAAAAGAAACATAAATTTGATCACATGCAGATAAGTGAGCCAAGGCATCTCTGGCTATTTTTTCAACTCCGTTTCTCTTCACCTCAGCAGTTGTAAATACCTTTACCTTGTGCTTCTTCAGCAAATAGGCCTCCTCTGGTTCAATATCGCGTAAAGAGATAAAAACTAAATCACGATAATTTATTTTCGGATGAATACCTCCTACCTTTTTTAGTTTGTTCCACAATTCAGTAGTCTCCTTATCAACCTTATTAATTTTATTGATGGAGTTATCTTCACCAAGTGCAGCCGCAAGTGGCATTCCATGCATATTACCTGTGGGAGTGGTAAAAGGAGAATGCATATCGGCATGCGCATCAATCCAAATGGCACCCAATCTTTGCTTAGGGTAAGCCATTTTAATACCAGCAATTGTTCCCCCGGCTGTACTGTGATCACCTGCCAATACAACAGGGAAACCATTACCCCTTATAGTATCAGCAACCTCTTTCCCAACTTTCTCATACAAATTTAAAATTCCTTTAATCCTTTTTGCATAAGGGCTTCCAACAGCTTCAAATAAAAGATGATTCTCATTTTCTATTTCAACAGACTCAACACGCTTAAAAAGAGAACTTCCATAGTCCAGCGCAGCAATTTTAATAGCATCAACACCCAAACTAGCACCACGTGTACCTGCACCTATCTCGGATTTTACTTCAACAAACTTTACTTTTTTATACATATGAATTCTTAAAAGATATTTTTAAACCATTGATGAATTATTGTGTTTCAACTCTCGTGCCTACCTAGAAAGTTAATTTTTAAAAAATATGAATTATTTTAATAAAAAATTCTCTCGGTATGCACTCACTTAGTATATTCGTTCGCAAATTTAATAAGAATAAATTAACCGCTGTAAAATATGCGCCACAGGTATTTCGATTTAATTGATCAAACCTTTGATTTTCCTCAAGAAGGTTTTAAGGTAGTTGATGATGAGTTACACTTTTATGATATACCTTTAATGGATATTATTAAACAATATGGCACTCCGCTCAAAATTAGCTATCTTCCAAAAATAAGTTCGCAAATACAAAAAGCTAAAAGACTTTTTAATGTGGCCATCGCGAAAGCTGACTACCGCGGAACATACACCTACTGTTATTGTACCAAGAGTTCACATTTTTCATTTGTGCTTGAAGAGGCACTCAAGAATGACATTCACCTTGAAACAAGCTCGGGTTTTGATATTCCTATTATCAAGAAACTATACGAAAACAAACATATCAACAAACAAACATTTGTTATTTGCAATGGGTATAAGCGGCCAAACTACCTGCAGGCCATTGCTGATTTAATCAATGATGGCTTTGAAAACGTAACACCTATTTTAGATACCAAAGATGAAATTAAATATTACGAAAAAGCCATTAAAAAACCATGCAAAATAGGTATCAGAATAGCTGCCGAGGAAGAACCTGATTTTGAATTTTACACCTCCCGATTAGGCATCAGAGCAAACGACATTGTGGAGTTTTATCATACTAAAATTAAAGGCAGCAGTAAGTTTCAACTTAAAATGTTGCATTTTTTCATCAACACAGGAATCAAAGATACTGCCTACTATTGGAACGAACTTACCAAATGTATCAACGTATATTGCGATCTTAAAAAAGTTTGTCCCGAACTCGACAGCATTGATATTGGCGGTGGGTTCCCTATCAAAACATCATTGGCTTTTAACTATGATTACGAGTACATGGCGGAGCAAATTGTGTTACATATTAAAACAATTTGTAACGAAAATGGTGTTGATGAGCCTAATTTATTCAGCGAATTCGGAAGCTTTACAGTTGGCGAAAGCGGGGCCACACTGTACAGTATCATAGATCAAAAATATCAAAACGATAAGGAGTTATGGAACATGATTGACTCCTCCTTTATCACTACCCTACCCGATACTTGGGGCATCAAACAAAGATTTATTATGCTTGCCATTAATAATTGGGACAAAGAATACGAAAAAGTTAACCTAGGAGGTTTAACTTGCGATAGCGATGATTACTATAATTCCGAGGCCCATATCAACCAAATTTTCTTACCAAAACTAGACAAGAAAAAACCACAGTATATTGGATTTTTTCACACCGGTGCTTATCAAGAATCTTTAGGCGGTTATGGAGGGATTCAACATTGTTTAATTCCTGCTCCAAAGCATGTCATCATTGATTTGGATGATGATGGGGAATATTTCACCAAGCTTTTTGCAAAGGAGCAAAGTTACAAGTCTATGCTTAAAATCTTGGGCTATTAGTGCTTCTGCACCAGGCACAAAATTTAACTGTATTGACTAGCAATTGCCTCAATTTGATCACTCTCAATTTTATGAACTCCATTTAAATTATCAAGTGATAGTTTTAGCATAGCTTTAGCAACAGTGCTGGCATGAATCCCTCGGTACCTTTTTAATGACCCAATTAAAAGTGGACTGAAAAATTTCATCAATAACTTACCGGCAAGTTCACCAAACCTCATCTCTTTCCTGGCGCCCAACAGCAATGAGGGCCTCAAAAATATGGTGGTCTCAAATCCCAACTTCTCAATAGCTTGCTCCATTTTACCTTTAGTTTGGAGGTAAAAATTTCCCGAATCGGCATTGGCCCCCAATGAGGAAATGACCACACACTTTTTAACTCCATTTTTTATGGCAATATGCGCCAAATCAACAGGTATGTCATAATCAACTTTTAAAAATGCTCCCTTAGACCCTGACTTTGCCATTGTTGACCCAATACAAATAAAAATACAATCAGCCATCAACTCAGCGCTCACTTGATCAAGTTTCTTGAAATCAGTTTCAATATACTTTAATTTGATATTCTTTGAGGTGCTCGGATTTCTTACCGTTGCGAGAATTTTATGATACGCATCACTTTTGAGAAGTAAATCAAGTAGAAAACTCCCCGTCAATCCTGTTGAACCTATAATAATTGCACGCTTTTCCTTTGTCACCATATACCTTTAACAATTGTAATTTTGACCATCAATTTCTGATATATTGCCGCTAATGAAGTGGTTAAGATACATTTTTTCTACTTTTAAAGGTCCCACATTTGTATTAATCACCAAATATATATATATTATTCTGCTCATTATTAAGTTTTTATGATAAATTCACAGGGTCGAAGTTGGAAGCCATTTTAAAGTCTTTAATCGAAAAACAATTACATTTGTAGAAAAAATGAAATAATGAATCTTGAAGAACAAATTAACAACGACATTAAAGCTGCCATGTTAGCCAAAGATAGTGCGAAGCTCGAGGGATTAAGAGCTATCAAATCGGCTATCCTTTTGATGAAAACATCCTCTGAAGGAAATACCCCCGATGCAGAGCTTAAAGCATTACAAAAGATGGTGAAGCAAAGAAGAGAGACTGCAGAATTGTACAAGAGCCAACAAAGAGATGATTTGGCTCTGGTAGAATTGGCTCAAGCCGGTGTAATTGAAGCTTATTTACCCAAGCAAATGAACGAAGAAGAAATAAAAGCCGCTGTACTAGAAGTGATAAAGTCAATAGGTGCAACAGGCCCTGCTGACCTCGGGAAAGTAATGGGTGTAATTACCAAACAACTGGCAGGTAAAGCAGATGGTAAAACAGTTGCCACCATCGTTAAAAAATCACTTACCGAATAATAGTTAGAAGTTATCTTAATTAAGTGACTATTTATTGAGTTTTCGCACGTATTTTGAAATATTTTTAGACCTTTGCAATCGTTTTAAGTAAATATTATGATGTATCAAAAAATTTTAAACAAGGAGTCAAAGATTGCAGTGATTGGCCTTGGCTATGTGGGTTTACCTATTGCTCTGGCTTTTGCAAAAAAAGTTTCAGTAATTGGTTTTGATATCAATCAGCAGCGCGTTGATATGATGAAGAACGGTATAGATCCAAGTCAAGAGCTCGATGCCGAAGCTTTTCATAACTGTGACATAAAGTTTACAACTTCGATTGAGGAATTAAAAGAAGCCAACTTTTTCATAGTTGCCGTACCAACCCCAATCGACCAGCATAACTTACCCGACTTGAAGCCACTTATTGGCGCCTCTAAATCTGTTGGTTTGGCACTCAAAAAAGGTGACTACGTTGTATATGAAAGTACTGTTTATCCGGGTTGTACTGAAGAAGATTGCATCCCTGTGTTGGAAGAATTATCCGGCTTAAAATTCATGAGTGATTTCAAGGTAGGATATTCACCCGAGCGCATCAATCCAGGAGACAAGGAGCATACAATTACCAAAATTTTAAAAGTTGTTTCGGGTTGTGATACTGAATCATGCAAAGAAATTGCCGATGTTTATAAAATTATTGTGGAGCCAGGAGTGCACATGGCTTCATCAATTAAAGTTGCCGAAGCTGCTAAGATTATTGAGAACACTCAGCGTGATGTCAATATAGCTTTGATGAATGAACTATCTATCATTTTCAACAAAATGGGAATCAACACTTTTGAGGTGTTGGAAGCAGCTGGCACCAAATGGAACTTCCTCAAATTCTTCCCTGGTTTAGTTGGCGGCCATTGTATTGGCGTAGACCCATACTATTTAACTTACAAGGCAGAGTCCTTGGGCTACCATGCCAAAATAATCAATAGCGGTCGCTATGTCAACGACAGTATGGGCTTTTACATAGCTAAGCAAACAGTGAAGAAACTTACAGCTGCTAAGAAAAACCTCAATGATGCTGTTGTATTGGTAATGGGGGCCACCTTTAAAGAGGATGTGAGCGATATCAGAAATAGTAAAGTTGCCGATGTGATTAAAGAATTGAAATCGTTTGGGTTAAATGTTGAGGTTGTTGATCCGCATGCAGACTCCGAAGAATTGCAACATGAGTATGGGTTCGGC
>JBILUU010000226.1:0-5005 GCA_044370815.1 Bacteroidia bacterium | reverse complement strand
CAGAGGTTATCCGAGCAACGTGTTGGTAGGCACAAGCACCATAAATCCTGCTCGTACAGATAACTCTTATGCTGCCGTACCATTCAATACACAGGGCAATCTCACTATTAATAGTACTGGTAGCTTATTTATGGATTTTGGCGGCAGTAATATGACTGTTCCATTAATTATCAATGGTAATCTTACACTAATTGGTTCATTATCGGGATCGGGTCAAGTAGGAGGCGATATTCGTATTCGAGGTAATTGGGTAAACAACGGAACTGTAAATAATTATTTCCCCAACGGAAGAGCGGTATTTTTTGATGGTACAACAGGACAGAGCATAGGCGGTAGCAACAGTACAATCAATCCATTTGCATTTGTGTTTATTGATAATGCATCAGGGGTAATTTTAGGAGCATCACAACAAGTAAACAATCAGCTTACCTTAAGCAATGGTCAATTAAGTTTGGGTAACTTTAACCTTCGCTTAAATGGATTGAATACGCCAATAACAGGAGCAAGTTCATCCCGCTATGTGGTAACTAACGGCAGCGGATTTTTGATCAGGAACTTCGACAATACTTCAACATTGTATCCGATAGGACCCGATGCATCCACCTATAGCCCTGTAACAATGCAGCAGTCGGGAACAGCCGACAACATCAGTGTTCGCGTAAGAACAGCTCCCGCCTATAGTTTTGCCGTGAATGACAATAGCAAGATGGTGAATTTAGAGTGGATTATGAATGAAACAGTAGTAGGCGGCAATAATTTATCTACCAACTTTCAGTGGCCTTTAAGCTCAGAGGCAGCAGGCTTTATCCGCGGGAATGGTGTATTTCAGGGAGATTACACAGGTGCCTCTTGGCAAATACGTGCAGGAAGCAATAGCGGTACCAACCCCTACGTTAATTCATCAAATGTTAATTATACAGGCAATTTGTCCAATCGTCCATTTATTTTAGGTAATATTAATGGCATCATTGGATGCGTATCCACAGTTTCTGCTGGAGCATGGAACAACAGTGGTACTTGGTTAGGAGGCAATATACCTCCTCCCTCTTCATCAGCGTGCATTAGTCATGCGGTACAAATCACTGGAGCCAATACAGAAAACATCAGTGCCTTAACGATGAATCCGGGAGGAAGTTTAACCATAGATATTTCACGCTCATTATTGTTTGAGTCAGGAGGGGTTTTTACTAACAACAGTGGCTCATTAAGCAGTATCACAGGATCAGGTACAGTTATATTCAATGGTAGTGGAACTATAGCAGGTGGCAGTGCAGTTGAGATGAACAATATTGAGTTAAATGGATTAACCACCTTGTCAACCGGATTAACCATCAATGGTAATTTAACTTTAAAAAGCGGTAGCAGTTTAAGCGCAACTCCTATTTATGGATCATCTTCCAGCCTGACCTATTTTACAGGCGGTAGTTACAATGTAAACCTAGAGTGGACAGGTAATAATACAGTAGCAGGATTGGGTGTACCTAATCAAGTACAAATTTCAAACAATACGATATTAAATATGCCCACAACTGATCGAGGAATTTCTGGTAGCATGAACATTTCATCAGGAACTTTGAATATGGGCGGAGGTGATTTATACATCAATGGTGATTGGATAAGGCATGGACTCAACGGAGTATTTAATGCCAACAACAAAGCCGTGTTTTTTAATCGCTCGGGGACACAACAACTACGTGTGATAGGTGGTGGTACAGAAACGTTTAGCTATTTGGTATTGAATAAGCCATCAGGCAATTTAGTGCTGAGTAATACTGATTTAACAAACATAATGGTAAACGGTACTGTAGGTAATACACTTCAAATTCTCAATAATGGAGGTTTGGATTTGAATGGAAATCAATTGAATTTAGTGAATAATGGAGGCAACATTTTTGTGAGCGGAGGCGTTAGAAGCATACATAGCAATTTGGCCAACGCGCAAGTAAACGTGCAAGGCAATAAGGGGGTAGTAAGCGCAGCAGGTGGCAGTTTGGTATTCGATGCTAATGTGAGTGTAAACTTAAGTGCGGGGCTGGATTTTGGCAGCGCGGTAAGCACCATCGGAGGAACACTTCAATTAGCATTGGGTGGATTTGTGAATAACAACCCCCCAACCTATGCAGCGAATTCAATATTGAGATATTTTACAGGTAATACATACAATCGTAGTATTGAGTGGAGTACTTCATCTGGACCCGGCTATCCTTATCATGTTGTTATTGATCAAAATGGCACAGTCACGCAAGTAAATCTAAATGCAGGTTCAGCAGTTTGTCAATGTGCGGGAGATTTGAGTATTAATAATGGTTCTATTGTTTCTATGGGAAATATGAATGTGCCGTTAAATGTTAGAGGTAATTTAAATATTGGTGGTGCATTAAGCGGTTCTTTAACCTTGAGCAGCAGTGTAGGAGGTGACCTACAAGTTGGTGGAAATTTAACTCTAAATACTGGGGGTAGTTTTACCCAATCAAACCGAGAGGTGGAGATGAACGGAAGTTCCATTCAAAATATTATAAACATTAATTCATTGCAGTTTCTTGCTGTGAACAACACTGGAGGAGGTGTACTCTTAAATGCCAATACAGACATCATCAATCGTTTAAGATTGGCTCAGGGCTTGTTCAATTTAAATGGATTCAATGCTACGATGGCTAATAACTCTATGATTTTACGTGCCAACGGAACAATGAGTAATGCACCAACAGTTAATGTTGGTAATGTGTATGATATGCGTTATGATGCAAGCGTAACAAGCAGCGTTGAATTTTTGTCAAATACTTTACAAGTAAGAGATTTAATTATTTCAAATGGCGTAACACTAACGCTTAATGGCAATCGTACTTTCAACCGAAATCTTGAACTTGCAGGCAATATTGATTTGGCTGGATTTATAATGACCGCGCGCGGTAGGGCTGTTGCACCTGGCTTTTCGGGTAGTATTGTGCTTACTGGTGGTGGTACAAAACTGATTACAGGACCGGTTGGTTCAAGATTTAATATTACCGGATTGGGTGCCAACGTTCCTACGGAACATACAAAGTCGGTTTCAAGTTCAGGTGGTACGCTATTGAGTTTTGATAACAACGTGCTCGTTGCGATTGGTGATGGTGCTGTTGATTTTGGTGCAGGAAACCCAACAACTATAAATGGTGTATTGCAAGTATTATTGGGTGGGTCAGTTGGCCTATTGCTAAACCCATGTTTTTATGCGCCTAACTCTATTTTAAGATTCGCCAATACTGTTGATTATCAAGTAGGATTGAATGATAAGACTTGGGCGAGCGGAGCAATTAATTCTGGAAGCCCAGGTATACCTTGGAACGTTGAGGTGAATGATTTTGGAACCGACTTGTCGCTTCAAAATACAAGGGCACTTCGTGGTAACTTGACCATTACCAATGGCACATTTACCCTAACTCCTGCATTTACCGGAATGTTTGCTTTAGGAGGAAATTGGACACGAACAGGCGCCTCAAGTACTTTTACCCACAACAATAAGAAAGTAATTTTCGATAGGCAAATTGCAGGAGATCAATCTATAAATGTTTCTTCAGGGATAACAACTGAAACATTTTATGACCTAGACGTTAGCCCAGCTGCTGGAAATTTGCTTTTGAATGCTAATGTTAATGTGCTCAATGCAGTGGGATTAATTAGTGGTAAGGTTGCATTAAATGGATTCGAATTCCGACTTGGTACGATTGGTTCTAATGGTGCTATCACAGGAGGAAGTACTACAGAATATTTTATTTCCGGAAACGCTAGCTCAAAATTAATTAGATTCACCACTACGCCTAATACAACATATAATTATCCGTTGGGCGATGCGCTGAACTACACCCCTTTCGATTTGCAGTTATACGGTTCAGCCATGGCAAGCAACTCTCAAATGGCGATATATGTGGTACCTAGTGCACATCCAAATGTAGGTACTTCAACCAATTATTTATCTCGCTATTGGAAAGTTGAACCCTCTAACTATCCCACACTTCAAACCGGCTATGGAGTTGTTTATCGATGGGCAGCTGCTGATGAAATTACCGCTCCTATTCCGGCTAATCTAAAACCGGCTAAATATAATAATCAAGGATGGGTTGCGGCCACGGGATCGGGTGTCAATTTCGAAATGGGGGTTGGAACTGTTAATCCTGGCACAAGAACAATAACTTGGGATGGATTATATTCTTTTAGTGAATTTACATCGATTGGAAACGGAACCCCATTGCCTATAAGCTTGCTCGATTTTAATGTGCGTCCGGTACTTAATCAAGTTGAAATTACTTGGACAACAGCAAGTGAAACCAACAATGACTTCTTTACTATAGAACGTTCACAAGATGGTCGCGAATTTATACCTATTGGGGTGGTTGATGGAGCTGGAAATAGTAACACCATATTGAATTATAAGTTGATGGATGCTGATCCTTATGTAGGAGTTTCATACTACCGATTGAAACAAACAGATTTTGATGGTAAATTTGAATACAGTGAAATTAAATCTGTTAATTTCATGAAGCCAAATGTTGGTCACAATTGGTCAATTTACCCCAATCCTAGCGACATAAGCGGAGTATATCTTGTAACTGGTTTATTGGAAAGTGATTTGCTTCAAGTGCAATTAACAGATCTAACAGGAAAGGTTGTTTTCAGTGATCGCCTATCAACAGACAATGAAAGTGCCAATTATTTCTTAGATTTTAAGCATGTAAACTCGGGCATTTATTACTTAACCATTGTCGATGGCAGTCAAACAACAACCATGAAACTCATTTTAACATCACACAACAACTAGTGATTTTTTGTAGGTAATACCGATTACACTTTCGATTTAGTTCAATTTCGGCATTGCCTCATTGTGCTATTTTCAAGTAGTATCGGCATTAACCATTGCTCAATTGGTATAAACCTGAGTTCGGGTTAAGCTGCTAATTGTAGTTGCGATAAAAACTGAGTTAGGAGCTTTGGATTAGTTTCTTTAACATCATTTTTAATAGAAGGCTTC
>JBILUU010000224.1:0-5041 GCA_044370815.1 Bacteroidia bacterium | reverse complement strand
TGGTATTAAACCCAAATTCCATTAATGCGTTTGCATTAGAAATAAATAGCTAACATGTTTCATTGTAATCTGGGTTAAAAAATAAATACGCAATGGTTAATGCCGATACTGATGAAAATAGTCCAATAAGGTTAAGCCGCAATTGGACTAAATTGAAAGTGTAATCGTTATAAAAATATGATATGTATTTTCTTTATCGTTTACGCATTTTTAATGCGTAATCTGGGTTAATGCGTAATTTGAGATAAATCTTACACTGGTAAATGCCGATCGGAAAGAAGTTTGGTACAAATGCAGTATAGCAAATTTGGACCACTACTTATTTCTCATCGCTATTACTTAGTCTCAAAACTCAAACGAAGTCTTTCTACCGGTCGGTTGTTGAGCAAATGTTCCTCAACAATTTCAGCTACATCATTTAACGAAACTTTACCATAGTATACGCCCTCTGGGTACACAATAACATTGGGTCCCAATTCGCAAATATCAAAGCAACCTGCTCTTTGCACACGAATTTGAACAGGGATTTTTTTCTCCTTCACCGCTTGCTTGAATGCAGCAATCAAATCGGTACCGTGCTTTTCTCCGCAGCAAATACGCTGGCCCTCACCACGCTGATTGGTGCAAATAAAAATGTGTTTTTCGTATCGTGGTTCAAATGTTTTCATGGTATTATTTTTTTGATTCTTTAAGCATATCCCAAAACTCTACAGCTCTTCTAAAATGAGGAATTACAATACTTCCACCAACCAAATTGGCTATGGCAAAAATTTCAAATATTTCCTCCTCCGTCACTCCTTCCTCGAAACATTTTTCAACATGATATCTGATGCAATCATCGCACCGTAATACCATGCTTGCCACAAGCCCTAGCATTTCTTTTGTTTTTACAGGTAAAGCACCTGGGGCATAAGTGTTGGTATCAAGATTAAAAAAACGATTGATTAGTTTATGATTTTGCCCTAAAATGCGTTCATTCATTTTACTTCTGTAGGCATTGAATTCTTCGGGGGTTTGACTCATGACTGTAAATAGTTTATGAAGATGACATCTCTTTTTCTGCTTTCTTTACTACGTACATACTCACGTAAATACTCAATTCGTAAAGCAAATAAAGTGGGAATGCAACAAGCAATTGCGATGTTACATCAGGCGATGGCGTAATGATGGCCGCTACAATTAAAATAATCACTGTGGCATGCTTCCGATAGGTGCGCATAAACTGTGGCGTCATTAATCCTATTTGAGTTAAAAAATAAATGACAATGGGCAGTTCAAAAACAAGCCCCGATGCAAACGTGATGGTGGTTACTGTAGATACAAAGGAGTCCATGGCAATCATGTTCTTTACATCGGCACTTACCTGATAGCTGCCTAAAAAATTGATAGACAGCGGCACAATCACATAATAGCCAAAAAGCACACCGGCAAAGAAAAGCAGCGAACTGTATATGACCACACCCTTAGAGTATTTTCTCTCTTTATCGTGCAAAGCAGGTTTTACAAATTGCCAAATTTCCCATAGCACATAAGGCGCAGCAAGAATAAATCCGGCTACAAACGACACCCATATATGCATGGTAAACTGACCTGATAGTTCAGTATTAATCAAATCAAAAGGAAGCTCCTTGATACACAAAGCATCGCCCATGTTTAAATAATTGCTGAGCAAACAAAGCATGCGATATGTCCAAAAATTGGGATGTTTGGGGGCAAACAAAAAATAATCGAATACCAATTCGCGATAAAAAAACAATACAATAGCAATAAGGATTACAGCAATTACCGAACGCATCAAATGCCACCTGAGTGCCTCGAGGTGCTCTAAAAATGACATTTCTGAATTATCTTTTCCTTTATTGAATAATCCCACTTGCTATTTAAATATTGATGCCATTAAAATTCATTTTTCTTAACCTGCCTCTTATATCACTCTCAAGTTCTAATATTTTAAATTTGAAAAATGACATGACCAATGCATTCACTTGTGCGCTAGTTTCGAAAACACTTTTACATGCGCTATTAAGCAAAATAGGGCAGTCAAGCGAGTCAAACTTGTTGGCAATACCAACTGTGATACCACTTGTTATGTTTGTAATAAAAACCACCTTGCCTGTCATGTGTTTGCTTCAAAAGGACTGCAATATTAAGCAATAATTGCGTAAATTTTTTAATCCTCATTGAACCAGAATTTTAATCATTCATTTACACTTGCTTTAAGGAGCCTACTAACCAACTAAGTATAAAAGCAATTGCCATTCAACCATATCTTAAAGTTGAGCAAAAACATACTCTTATACCAATTGCATTTATTTTTTAGTCCAATTAAAAAATAAATATGCAATGGTAAATGCCGATACTACTTGAAATTAGTCCAATAAGGTTAAGCCGCAATTGGACTAAATTGAAAGTGTAATCGGTATTAAATAATCTAGAGTAAGTGTTAAAAACTTCTGAAATAAATTTATTCAATTTTTTTAGCTCTATCGGGTTTATTCTTAATTTAGTCAAAACTAACAAAAGTCACCATATGGAATTAATCTCAAAATCACCCAAATCACTTAAGTTTCACGGAAGCGGCAGCACCTTGTTTGGTCTACTCATCGTGAATTTTTTATTAACTGTAATTACTATAGGGTTGTATTATCCTTGGGCCAAAGCTAAACGACTTAGGTATCTGTATGCCGAAACCGAGTTTGATTCAAGTCGCTTTGCCTATCATGGAACTGGCTTGGAAATGTTTAAAGGATTTTTAAAGGCTATTGTATTATTTATTTTAGTGTACTCTGTTTTTATTTTGTCAGTATTCTCTCAAAATACAATGTTAATTATAATCGGATTCTTATTTTTTATCTCCATTTTTATGATTCTTGCCCCTCTTGCTATTCATGGGTCAATGAAATATCGCATGTCTCGTACTTCTTGGCGTGGTATTCATTTTGGATATCGCGGAAATAGAGCCGAATTGGTAAAGCTTTACCTTAAAGGAGTTTTCTTCACCATTATCACCTTGTATATTTATTTAGCTTGGTTAGTATGCGATTTAAGGAGATATGTTATTGGGAATATTCGCTTTGGTAGTGTGGGTTTTAGCTACAAAGGGCAAGGCTTTGATTTATTTATTTTAAATTTAAAAGGTTTTTTGTTAACCATACTTACATTGGGTATTTATAGTTTCTGGTGGTTTAGAGATATGCTCAAGTTTTATATAGGAAATATTAGAATTGTGAAAGATGAAAAAGAGTATGTAGTAAATTTTAACGGCTCGGCTGGTGATATTTTTATACTTTTCATTCTTAACTATTTATTGATTATTGTAACACTTGGAATTGCCATACCTTGGGTGATTGTCAGAAATATTAAATTTATATACGAAAATTCAAGCATTGATGGAGAGTTCGACACAGATAAAATTCAACAAACAGAAGAAGAGTTTAAAGATGCCACTGGAGATGATTTGCTCGATATGCTTGATTTAAATATCATTTAGTACTTAAATAAAAAGCATTTTAATTGATTTCTTGCATGTTTTTGTGGGGGCTCTGTAATTTAAACGCGCTAACATTATATTTTTTTTAAATCGATTATCAACAAAACTACTTTTGTAAATCTAAATTTAGGTTGCTATTTTATTCAACAATAAGGTTTATTGTTTAAAAAATATATGAATGTTAACTAAGCATGGAATCCAATAAAAAGTTTAACGCTTCTTATTTTGATGGTCACTCCTCAGGTATTTTTCATGTGACTGCCGAAATTGTGCCCGGTTGTATCAAGCTTTATCATGAGAATGAAATGATAATTTGGCAAGTTGATAAAATTAATACGTCTGAATCATATTTCAATAAGCACAATAGTTTGATTAAGTATGGAGAACAATTTCCATATGCAACATTAGAACTCAACGATACAGATTTTCGAGAAACATTCAAGCAGTGCAATCCTCACATTAAGCTCAAAAATGATGATATTAAATTTTTTCAAGGGCTATCAAACAAAAGCATCTTTGGAATAGCTTTAGGTTGTTTATTGCTGATAGTATTGTCATATTTTTATTTTATTCCCTCTTTAGCAGAATTTGTGGCAGGTCGTTTTCCCGTTGCTTATGAAATTCAATTGGGGCAAAATATTTACAACCAAATGAAAGAAGATTTTGACATTGATGAGCAAAAGACTGCATTAGCCAATGATTTTTTTAATGAGTTGAAAATAAAAAGTAACTATCCTATTCACATCACAGTAGTAAATGCTCCTATAAAAAATGCCTTTGCATTGCCTGGAGGCAACATTGTAGTGTATGATGAAATACTACAAAAAATGAATTCAGAGGAGGAATTTGCAGCACTGCTTTGTCACGAATACTCCCACATTTCCTTTAAGCACACCACGCGTTCTTTATTCAGAAACTTAGGAACCTATGTGATACTATCTATTGTACTTTCAGATATCAATGGAATTATGGGGGTACTAATTGAAAATGCTCATACAATTAAATCACTTAGCTATACAAGAGCGCTTGAGGAAGAAGCAGATCGAAACGGGTTAAAATTATTGATTGCATCAGGTGTGAATCCCGATGGTATGGTAAATTTATTTAAGCATTTAAAGGAAAAAAACCAAGGTTCGATAGATATGCCCGAATTTTTAAGTTCGCACCCTTTGCTTGATGAACGAATTAAGTATATCGAAAATGAGTATAGGAACAAGAGCAAGAGTTATCCCAAGAATGATAGACTTGCATCAATCTGGAAAAAAATATAATAGTACCTTATCTATATCCCATCAATTCAAATAATTTTCTTTCTCTCTATGTGGAGAAATTTTTTGATGCAGTTTGATGGCTTTCATTGAAAAATAAACTGATATCGCAACTGAAACAAATGCACCTAAAGCAATGCTTGGATAATTTTTTTGCATCAATAAAAAATCATAAAAGCCATGCAAAAATATAGCCAACAATAAGCCCGATAGCAAATAAAGAAATTTCTTTTCGGAATTAAATTTTGCCAAACCAGCAAAGTAACCCATTGCAACAGCAAAC
>JBILUU010000223.1:0-5059 GCA_044370815.1 Bacteroidia bacterium | reverse complement strand
CGCATGTAACGCACTAGTGATTTTATGAGGGTAATCCCGCTTAGCAGGTGTTTTCAATCCATTGATTCAATGGATTGAATTACAGCTGTTTCAGCGATTCCGCATTTTCTAATGCGGAATTTGGGTTTAAATCAAGTCATGAAAGCAGCAGAAAGTAGAATTAAAAATCAAACACACATCGCTTGTATATTGTTCTTACAATGAGGGTTTTTCCTGATTAGCTTTTTTCTTGAAATGATGTTCCTTTACTTACTAATCTTAATAAAAACTTTGCGCAAAAAAGTAATGTAAAACATTTTGAGGTTTAACTATTTGAGCATTTCCAAAAAGTCAATTACGTGCTCATCATCGTCTTGCCAGTTGAACTGCTGTTTGAAACCTTGAACGCATGCATGTAAACTATGCGCATCACTGCATGATTCAAGTTGTTTGATGGCTTCCTCCATTGTGGCACCATTGCCGCCAAACAAATTTTTAATGAAACGAAAACGATCGTTAATCCCCAACCTAGAGCCAATCACTACTTTCTTAAAAGTATTTTCCACAGCGGGAGACGATGTTACCGATTTAGGTTCATCTGCCTCAATTTGCTTATCAGTAATAGGAGTAGGAGCAATTTCAGCATTGTCATTAATTGCAGATACGCTGTTAGTTGATGCATTTTCAACAACAGTTTCAGCAGGTGTTACATTTGGTAAAGGAGCTTCAACAACCTGTTCCTTAATAATTGCTGACTGGGTTTCAATGACATTTTTTTCCGCTTGCTCATCATCTACATCTTTTAATATCAGTTGATCTATTTTATGCCTTCTAGCACTTTGTAGTTGATCCTCTTCAAGGTAATGCAAATGATTGTATATAATTGACTTTTCATGCAGCTTGCGTATTTTGGAGGTAATCAATTCTAACTCAATAGTGGGAATTCTGTACTCTGTTTCAATGTTCTCATAGTGTACTTTTATACTTCTAATCAAAACCTCTATATCCTTTAAGATAGCTTTCTTATCCATACTCGTATTCATATATGCTTATTCATTAATTTATTATTGATAGTCGAAACCCCTTTTTAAGTTGAAATAATCAACATTATTTACGGTAACGTTTTAATTGCAATAATAAAAATTTTGTTGATAGTATCATATATTTTTTAGGCGCATTGAGAACTTTTAAAAGTTGGTTAAAATTTTTATGCCGAAAAATGTTTCAATTGACGAAATTTAGCGTAAAATTACATTTTGTTTATAGGTAAGTACACTAATTGAATTCGAATCTGATTTAAGTATGTTTCTCGAAAATATTGCCAGTTTACACAGAAGAAAAGGTTGGATTGAAGTAGTTTGCGGTTCAATGTTTTCGGGTAAAACCGAAGAGTTAATCCGCAGACTCAAACGCGCCAAAATTGCCAAACAAAGGGTAGAAATATTTAAACCCGCTATTGATAAACGTTATGATGAAAGTAGTGTTGTTTCTCATGATGCCAACAGTATTATGTCTACACCGGTCGAAAATGCCTCTTCCATTTTGCTGCTTGCCAGCGAGGTTGATGTAGTAGGGGTAGATGAAGCACAATTTTTAGATATGGAAATTGTGGATGTATGCAACAAACTCGCCAACAAAGGTGTAAGAGTAATTGTTGCCGGCCTTGATATGGATTATTTGGGAAAACCATTCGGGCCAATGCCTGCACTAATGTCGATTGCCGAATATGTTACAAAAGTTCATGCAGTGTGCGTAAAATGCGGAAATTTGGCCAATCATTCGCACCGAATAACAGCCGATAGTAATTTGGTTTTGCTAGGCGAAAAAGATAGCTATGAGCCACTTTGCCGCGATTGTTTCATTGAATCAACCGAATAGTCAAACATGGAGTATTCAATTCAAAAGATTGCAGCGTTAACCGGAGCAACTTTTATTGCCGAACATCATCCTGATGAACAATTGATTACGGATGTTTCTATCGACAGCCGAAATATTAAGAGCAATAACACCTGTTTGTTCTTTGCCATCATTGGCGCACGAAACAATGGCCACCAATTTATTCAACAATTGTATGATCAGGGTATTCGAAACTTTGTGGTATCAGATGCCCATTGCTATCAAAATCATTACACCAATTGTAATTTTCTTTTGGTAAAAGATACCTTACTGTCACTTCAATTGTTGGCACAAAAACATCGTGAACAGTTTAAAGTACCTGTCATTGGAATTACCGGTAGCAATGGGAAAACAATTGTGAAGGAGTGGTTGTTTCAATTATTGAAAGATGATTACAGCATTGTTAGAAGCCCCAAAAGTTACAACTCACAGGTTGGGGTGCCGCTAAGTGTGCTGCAAATGAATGAAGGCAATACACTTGGGATTTTTGAAGCAGGTATTTCGCTGCCCAATGAGATGCGGCATATTGCTGCAGTGATTCAGCCCGATATTGGGATTTTTACAAATATTGGTGAAGCTCATGCCGAAAACTTTGTGGATGTGTCTCAAAAAATTGAGGAAAAATTAAAACTTTTTCAGCATACTAAAAATATAATCTATTGCAAGGATTATGAGTCCTTGCACACAGGTATTAAGAAAAGTAACATTGCTCAACACAGCAACTTGTTTACTTGGAGCAAAAAAAATAGTGCAGACTTGCTTATCGTTAAAGTTGAAAAAGCCAAGCTGGAAACCGAAATACAGGGCATCTATAAAAATGATTTCATTAAAATTGTGATTCCTTTTTCCGATGATGCCTCTATAGAAAATGCGATACACTGCTGGTGTGTTATGCTTTTTTTGGGCATCCATCAAGATGTAATTGGCAGTAGGATGCATTACCTCAGTCCTGTTGCCATGCGCTTGGAGCTTAAACAGGGTATAAATGGTTGTTCCATTATCAACGATAGTTATAATTCTGATATTGGCTCACTAGCAATTGCTCTTGATTTTTTAAACCAGCAAAATCAGCATGCCTCAAAAACCGTAATTCTATCGGATATTTTGCAAAGTGGTATTGACGATGAAAAATTGTATGCCGGTGTGGCTGCCATGTGCAAGGCAAAAGGCATTTCAAAGTTTATTGGAATAGGAGAGGGGCTATCAAACAACCAGCATCAGTTTGATTGCAGCAAGGAGTTTTATGCCACAACCGAAGAATTTCTGAAACATGCCTCGGCAGGTATGTTCAAAGATGAAACCATTTTAATTAAAGGAGCAAGGGCATATAAATTTGAGCAAATCAGTAAAATGTTGCAACAAAAGGCGCATCAAACAGTGCTCGAAGTCAACCTCAGTGCGCTTGTTCACAATATCAATTTATATCGTAGTCAACTGCGGCATAACACCAAAATAATGGCCATGGTAAAAGCTTTTTCGTATGGTAGCGGCAGTTTTGAAATTGCTAATGTGCTTCAATATAACCGCGTTGATTATTTGGCTGTTGCCTATGCCGATGAAGGTATTGAACTGCGCAAAGCGGGAATTACCCTACCAGTCATGGTGATGAGTCCTGAGATGCAAAGCTTTGATAACATGGTTAAATACAACCTTGAGCCCGAAATATATAGCTTTCACATACTCAAAGAGTTTACCGATGCCATCAAACACCTCAACAGAGAGCGCATTGCAGTGCATATCAAACTCGATACAGGTATGCACCGTTTGGGCTTTGAAGAAAACGATATCAACGAACTTTGTGTACGATTAAAAAATGCGCCTGCTGTTGTGGTTAAGTCTGTTTTCTCTCACCTTGTTGCAAGTGATGAGAGCGAACATGATGAATTTACAAAAAAGCAAATCAGCAGCTATAAAATGATGTGTAGTATGCTCGAGAATCACTTGGGCTATCCCTTCCTCAAACACATTCTCAACAGTGCAGGTGCCATGCGTTTTAGAGATGAGCAATTGGATATGGTTAGACTTGGAATAGGTATGCACGGCTTTTCTTCCTCATCGGGCTTAGGATTTATTCCTACGGTACAGCTCAAAACAGTGATTAGTCAAATTAAGCAGGTGGCTGCAGGTGATACGGTGGGATATAGCCGAAAGGGTAAGGTCACAAGGAACTCACGAATAGCAACAGTACCTATTGGATATGCCGATGGATTTACTCGCAAATTGGGGAATGGCATAGGAAGCATGCTAATCAATGGTAAACAAGCACCAACTATTGGAAATATTTGTATGGATATGACCATGCTTGATATAACAGATATTGATGCCGAAGAAGGAGATGAAGTAATTGTATTTGGAGAGGGCCAACCTATTTCAGAGGTGGCCAAAGCGGCCGGCACTATTGCATACGAGGTGTTAACAAACATGTCGTCACGAATTAAAAGGGTATATTATCAGGAGTAATGACAAAGATTACGTTTAAAAAAGGAAACGACTTTTATGAGCAAGTGTATCAGGTGGTAAGTTTGGTCCCTATTGGAAGGGTTACCACTTACGGAGCTATTGCCCGTTATTTGGGAAGTGCACAGTCATCAAGAGTGGTTGGCTATGCCATGAATAATTCTCATGCCAGAGTTCCTAAAGTACCTGCTCACAGGGTGGTGAATCGCAATGGCATGCTTACAGGAAAGCATTTTTTTGGTTCCGACAATGCCATGCAACGTATGTTGGAATCAGAAGGAATTGTAGTTGAAAACGATACAGTGATGAGTTTCAAAGAATTGTTTTGGGACCCTGCTGTCTATTTGTTGTAATCCTCTTTATTTTATTGCCTAGTATTATGTTGTAAGTAAATGCTGGTCTACAGAAAAATATCACAAAAATTAAATCATGACTGCAGAAGAACAACAAATAATTATACCAATTGCATTTATTTTTTAGTCCAATAAGGTTAAGCCGCAATTGGACCAAATTGAAAGTGTAATCGGTATTATTACATTATCAATAGCCATAAAAGACCAAAATTTAGTGAAGATCAATGATGATATAGAAAATAGAATAGTTGAACCAAAATTAAGCAACAGGAGGTTTGAAGAATCGAACTACTTGCTTTAGTTTGGTTAATCACGATTTAGAACATGTTATCAGATATGTAAAAATTTGATTTAGAGTTTCTTTATCGTTTACG
>JBILUU010000222.1:0-5063 GCA_044370815.1 Bacteroidia bacterium | reverse complement strand
AGTGGATAACTAGCTAACACGAAAACCAAAACTGTTATTAATTAATTTTTTGTATCTCTAAAAATAGTGTACATTTGCGCCCGAATTGAAGAAAAACGAGTAGAAAAATAACAAAATGCTCAATAAAATCAACACTTTTAGAATATTTTTATATATTTTCCTTTCAAACCTATTTTTGTTAGGATCAAATGTACTTTATGCAGGCGACAGCGTTGCAGTGGCGCATGCCGAAGTCGAATCTCATGGCACATCTGCTGCTGAGCATGAACATAAAAATCATGGCGAAGAGAAATTTAATGCAGGTAAAATGATTTTAGAGCATGTGGGTGATGCCCACGATTGGCACATTGCGGGTCATTTATCTATCCCATTGCCTGTTATCATTTATTCATCAGCCGGGCTTGACGTATTTTCAAGCAGTAGGTTTGAACATGGGCATGCAGCTTATGAATCAGAAAAAACTGGAATTATTTATAAAATCCACGAAAATAAAATTATTGCTGTTGATTTTAATGGCAATGAAAACAAGGCATTAACCGCAACCTTTTTGGACTTATCAATTACAAAGAATGTAGCTACTTTACTTTTTAGTGTAATCCTCTTGTGTTGGATTTTTATTTCAGTTGCTAAAGCATATTCCAGTAACCCGGGAAAAGCGCCAAAAGGCATACAATCGTTTGTGGAGCCAATTATTATCTTCATTAGAGATGATGTGGCCAAGGCAAGTATTGGTGAACAGAAGTACAAGAAGTTTATGCCTTACTTGCTAACAGTATTTTTCTTTATTTGGATTAATAACTTATTGGGGCTAATTCCTATTTTTCCAGGAGGTGCAAACTTAACTGGTAATGTTGCCGTTACTTTAACCTTAGCTTCATTTACCTTTATTATCACGGTTATTAGTGCCAACAAACATTACTGGCATCATATATTTGCCATGCCTGGTGTTCCTGCTTGGGTTTTAATTATCTTAACTCCTATTGAAATACTTGGCTTGTTTTTAAGACCATTTGTATTGATGGTGCGTTTGTTTGCTAACATTACCGCGGGTCATATTATTGCGCTTTCTTTCTTTAGCTTGATATTTATATTTGGCGAAATGAATACGGGTGCAGGTTTAGGATTTTCGTTGTTTTCAACAGCGTTTACTGTATTTATGATGGTAATGGAGTTATTGGTTGCTTTTTTACAGGCTTATGTATTTACCCTACTCAGTGCTGTTTACTTTGGTACTGCTGTAGAAGAAGGACATCATGAAGAAGCACATGCGCATTAAAATAAAAAATAATACTAATAAACAATATTCCCGTGTATCGGGCTTTTTTAACCCTCAAAACAATTAATTATGTTATCAAACGTTTTATTACAAGCTGCAGTTGACAATATCGGTTTAGGATACGGTATTGCTGCTTTAGGTGCCGGTCTTGCTGCTTTAGCTGCAGGTTTAGGTATTGGTCGTATTGGTGGAAGTGCTTTAGAGTCAATCGCTCGTCAGCCAGAAGCTAGCAACGACATTCGTGCAAACATGATTTTGACTGCTGCACTTGTTGAAGGTGCTGCTTTCTTTGCCATGGTAATAGGTTTACTAGTTGTATTAACTAAGTAATCAATTACAGCAAATCTCCTATTAGCACAGGGGTTGCCTGTGTTAATAGGTTCTTTAAGAATTAATAATTTTAATCGCTCAATAATTAAAAAATGAATTTAGTTAAACCGGAATTAGGTCTTATCTTTTGGATGACTGTTACCTTTTTAATTGTATTTTTCTTAATGAAGAAATTTGCATGGGGTCCAATTCTAAAAATGATTCACGAAAGAGAAGAATCAATAGAATCAGCGCTAGCTTCTGCTGAAAAAGCAAAGGAAGAAATGGCTGAGTTGCAGATGAATAACGAAAAATTGTTGGCAGAGGCACGTCTCGAAAAAGATAAAATGTTGAAAGAAGCACGTGAAATTAAGGAAACTATGATTAACGATGCCAAGGAGGCTGCTCAAAAGGAAGCACAGCGCATTTTAGCCGATGCCCGAAATAGCATTCAAAATGAAAAAATGTCTGCCATCAATGAGTTGAAAAATCAGGTCGCTTTAATGTCGGTTGAAATTGCTGAAAAGATTATTCGCAAGGATTTATCTAAGGATGAGAACCAGAAAACACTTGTAAGTGCTTTGATTAACGATGTTAAGCTAAATTAATTTGACATCTTTATTTTTTTAACAATGAAAGGAAATAAAATCGCCAAAAGATACGCCCTGGCTTTGTTCAGTTTAGCAAAAAATGATGCCGAGTTGGAGAAGTTGAAAATGGATATTAATTTTATTGAAGGGATATGCAAAAATCGCGATTTCAGAGCCATGTTGGGAAGTCCTGTGATGCGATCAGAAATAAAAAGAAATATTTTTAAAGAAATATTTGAAGGAGCTGTAAATGCTCAAACTATTTTGTATCTTAATATGTTATTAGAAAATCACCGAGAAGGTATTCTTTCTGATATCTGTTACAGCTTTCACGATTTATACAATAGCCACAAACATATTGTTAATGCCTTTGTAACATCGGCAGTACAACTTAATGATGCCGAAAAAAGTAAAATCGTTCAATTGGTAAAAGATGCTACCAAATGTGATGTCATATTAAATGAAACAATAAACGAGGCCCTTATTGGTGGCTTTATTTTAAGATATGAAGACACGCAAATAGATAATAGCGTTTCAACACAATTATTAAAAGTAAAACAACAACTAACACAAAGAATTCAATAATATAAATTACAATGGCAGAAGTAAAATCAGCAGAAGTATCTGCAATTTTAAGACAACAATTGGCAGGGTTTCGCTCAGAAACTGAACTACAAGAAGTAGGCACCGTGTTGCAAGTAGGTGACGGTATTGCCCGTATCTATGGTTTGTCAAACGTACAATCAGGAGAATTGATTGAGTTTGAAACCGGTTTAAAAGGGATCGTGCTCAATCTTGAAGAGGATAACATAGGTGCCGTATTACTTGGTTCTTCGGAAGGAATTAAGGAAGGTGCTGTTGTAAAACGTACTCGTAAAATTGCCTCTATCAATGTAGGTGAAGGTATGCTTGGCCGTGTAGTAGATACCTTAGGAACACCAATTGATGGTAAAGGCGCTATTACCGGACAAACCTATGAAATGCCAATAGAAAGAAAAGCTCCTGGTGTAATTTATCGTCAACCGGTTAACGAGCCATTACAAACAGGAATAAAGGCAATTGATGCAATGATTCCAATCGGTCGTGGACAGCGTGAGTTGATTATTGGCGACCGTCAGACAGGTAAAACTGCTGTAGCAATTGACACTATCATTAATCAAAAAGAATTTTACGAAGCCGGTAACCCGGTTTATTGCATTTACGTGGCTGTTGGACAAAAAGGTTCAACGGTAGCTAACGTATTACGTGTTTTAGAAGAAAGAGGTGCGATGCCTTACACCGTAATTGTATCTGCAACAGCTTCAGATCCTGCTCCTATGCAGTTCTACGCTCCTTTTGCCGGTGCTGCAATTGGTGAGTATTTCAGAGATACCGGTCGTCCTGCTTTAATTATTTATGATGATTTATCTAAACAAGCTGTAGCTTATCGCGAGGTATCTTTGTTATTAAGAAGACCTCCGGGACGTGAAGCATACCCTGGTGACGTATTTTATTTACATAGCCGTTTGCTTGAAAGAGCTGCTAAAATCAATGCCTCTGACGAAATCGCCAAAAACATGAACGATTTGCCGGAGTCAATCAAAGGAATTGTAAAAGGCGGTGGTTCATTAACTGCGTTGCCAATTATCGAAACACAAGCGGGTGACGTTTCGGCATACATCCCTACCAATGTAATTTCAATTACCGATGGTCAGATTTTCCTTGAGTCGAACCTCTTTAATTCTGGTGTTCGCCCGGCAATCAACGTAGGTATTTCAGTATCTCGTGTAGGTGGTAATGCTCAAATCAAATCAATGAAAAAAGTATCAGGTACTTTAAAATTGGATCAAGCCCAGTACCGCGAATTAGAAGCGTTTGCTAAATTTGGTTCCGATCTTGATGCCGCTACCAAATCTGTTTTGGACAAAGGAGCAAGAAATGTGGAAATTTTGAAACAAGGACAGTTTTCTCCCTTAAGAGTAGAACAACAGATTGCTATTATTTATGTGGGAACAAAAGGCTTATTGCGCGAAGTGCCGGTAAATAAAGTGAGAGAATTTGAAGCTGATTTCTTAAGCATCTTGGAAGCCAAGCATAAAAACGTTCTAAACGATTTGAAAGCGGGCAAATATTCAGATGAAATCACGAACGTGCTCGATGCTGAAGCTAAGGAATTATCCAAGAAATTTAGAATTTAAGTAAACAACTATACCGGCTTTAAACGGTTTGAAAAACAATTGCTTATCTGATTGAAATAAAAAAGAATGCCTAACTTAAAAGAAGTACGAAACCGGATTGCCTCTGTAAGCTCAACCCAGCAGATTACAAAAGCCATGAAAATGGTATCTGCTGCAAAATTGAGGAGAGCACAAGATGCTATCATTCAAATGCGTCCTTATGCCAATAAATTGCAGGAAATTCTGCAAAATGTTAGCAGCACCGTTGATGCCAGCGAAGGAGGTAAATATGCAGTAGTGAGAGAAGTAAAGAATGTGTTAGTGGTAGTGGTAACCTCTAATAGAGGATTATGTGGTGCCTTTAACATGAACGTGATTAAAAGAGCCAACTACCTTGCCAGACATGAATATAAGCACTGTAAAGTGAGTGTGCTTTGTATAGGTAAAAAAGCAAACGACTTTTTTAAGAAAACAGAATACAGTATTGTTGGTACTGATTTGCCAAAGCGCTTACATGAATTGTATGACAGTTTAACTTTTGACAATGTGGCTCCTGTAGCAGAAATGGTGATGAAAGCTTTCGCTGATGCACAATTTGACAAAGTTGAGATCATATACAATAAGTTTAAGAATGCTGCTGTACAGGAAGTGGTTACGGAACAATTTTTACCTGTTGCGCCTCCTCAATCTTCAAAAAACAGTCAAAAAAAAAGCAGTATCGACTATATCTTT
>JBILUU010000012.1:0-17223 GCA_044370815.1 Bacteroidia bacterium | reverse complement strand
CGCACTCATCCATCACTGCTTGGGAAATATCGGTTTCGGTAAAATCTACCTCATTCATTTCGCATTGTAAAAAAACCGTCTTCTTCATTTTAAGTTGATAGAAAGAACATAAATTTAGCGTGCATTTTTCGAAATTAACATCAAATAAAAAATCGTTGCAGTATTCAAAATGCAGGCCTAGTAACTTTGATTGTTTAAAGGTAACCTCGCGAAATGAGGTCTGATTAATTTTAGACAAACTTAGATTACAATCTGTAAAGGTGCATGCAATAAAGTTAACTCCCGATAAGTTACTGCCGGAAAAATTGCATTGTATGAATATGCAATTTTCATAATCGCCTTTCGGGAGATGATTTAAAGTATAGTTATTTTTTTCGAAGTTTACGCCTTCCGAGTAAAAATGACTCATTGGTGGAAATATTTTTATTGTGCCAAATGTATAAAAACAATATGTTGCAGCGATTGATATATAATCGATTGGATATATTGCAAATACGTGTAAGTATATTTATTGTTTTGAAAGGAACTCCATTGGGTAGGCGAAATTCGAATCAAACAAAAACTGCTTATCCGATAATGTCAACAAAAAAGCCATCAAATCGACCTTTTCATTGGCCGATAACGTAATGCCACTTTTTAATTTACCACTCAACGTTTCACTTTGTTTAATACCATTGCTGTAGTGATTGAGTACTTCACCCAACTTCTTAAAACGCCCATCATGCATGTATGGGTATGAAAATTCAATATTTCTTAAGGTTGGCACTTTGAACTTGTAGGCATCTTCTTTTCTTTGTGTAACTTTCATTCTTCCAATGTCATTCAAAACAGTATCGGTACCAATACCATTATTGGCAAAGGTTCCATTAGTAAAAAGTGGTTCTGTATGACATGAAGCACAATTTTTTTTAAAGATTTGATATCCATTTTGCTCCTGAACCGTAAACTCAGCGTTTTTATTCATCACTTTATCATATTTTGAATTAGCCGAAACTATGGTGAGCATAAATTGTGCGATGGCTTTTAAGGTTTTTTCGCCTGTTGCAATGCTATCTTGATATGCATCATCAAATAACTTCTTATACAATTTAGAGCGGTTCAGTTTTTTTACAACATCATTAATATGGCTTGCCATTTCTGCTGGATGACTGATAGGAGCTAACGATTGCATATCTAAATTATTGATTGCGCCATCCCACATAAAAGTTTTTTGCCAAGCTAAATTCATTAAAGCTGGCGCATTTCTTGTTCCTATGCTATCATGAATGCCATGGCTCAGTGCGTGATCTACATGGGTAAATGCGTTAAATGGAGAATGACAACTATTGCATGAAATAGTACTATCATTAGAAAGTATGGGGTCGTAAAATAAAACTCTACCAAGTAGAATTTTTTCTTTTGTTAACTGATTACGATTGAAATGATAGATAGGGTCGGGCCAATTTTTAGGTTTTACAAATAAATCTTGTTTTGAAATATATTGTATCCATCCAAGAAAAAGGAAGAAAATAAAATACTTCATCATTGCTTAATGCTAAAACACTGGGCAGCAAGCTGTGCGAGCTTAACACTTGCTGTATTTGGAGACATGATATGATTTAAATTTTCTAAATCAAGCTGAGTAACAAATTGCTCTAAATCAAATGATATGGCAAACTTAGCCGTATTGGTGATGCTTAATTTAATAGTTTGCAAATTTTTAAATGGACTTAAATAGCCCCCTAAATGATATTGAAATTCATTTTTAGGATTATTGCATAAGTCACTTGTACCTTCTAATTTAAAGTTAATATAGCCATTTTGCCAGGTCCAATACATTCCTTTAGTTGGATCTAAATCGCCTCCCAAAGCACCTGAGACATTGGTCAAACTGTCGATTCCCAGACTAAACTGAATTGCATTAAAATCAATATCATCTGCCATACTAAGGCACAAAACATTAGAATTAGTCTCATCAAAATCTATGAGATGAAAACTATCCTCTTCTTTCCAAACAGGAATACCGCTGCTAAAAAGAGTAATGTTTGACAAATAAAATTTTAAATTTTCGAATTTTATTTGATGAGTATTTTTAATCGTATAATTGGTATCGTTTAAAATCAAGGGCCTGTCTTGATACTGCGCATGAATTGGGATAACTAAACAGGTATCCTGCGCCAATGATAGCTTAAACAATCCGGACAATAAAAAAATACATAACGTGATAAAAAAAATCCATTTTTTGAATATCCTCAATTGTAATTTATTTGCCATTGTTTTAAACTCTATTTTTAAACAAATGTATTTGAATAATATAAATTTCAATGTGATAAGTATAAATGTATCTCATTTTTTTACATCACATTAAGAAAACACCATTTTAAAGTTCTATTCAAAATGTATTCCCTTACCTTTGCGAAATTAATGAAATACCGATACTTTTTAAAGATAGCATACGAGGGCACTGATTTTTGCGGTTGGCAAATGCAGCCCAATGCCTCAACAGTTCAGCAAAAGTTGCAGGAAACAATGCAAATTTTTTGTCAATTAGATGGCGATACTTTGGGCTGTGGGCGGACCGATTCAGGTGTACACGCCCGCAATTTTTATTTACATTTTGATTGTGCCTCACCAATTGATGATGAAGGCGCTTTCGTTTATAAACTCAACCGTGTTTTGCCCGATAGCATTGCTGTGTATGAACTATACAAAGTAGGAAAAGATGCCCACTGCCGTTTTGATGCCATCAGCAGAACTTATGAATACCACATTTTGCAAACAAAAAGTCCGTTCATTAAAAATGCGTGGTATCAGCATGCAGCGCTTGATATAGCATTAATGAATGAGGCAGGTAATTTACTTCGGTCTTACGAAGACTTTACCTCTTTTAGCAAGAGTAATACCCAGGTATTTACCAATAACTGTAAGATTACGCAAGCTTTGTGGGAACAAAGAAACGACACCCTTGTTTTTACCATCAGCGCCAATCGTTTTTTAAGAAACATGGTGCGCGCCATCGTTGGGAGTATGGTAGATTTAGGTAAGCACAAATACAATTTGCAACATTTTAAACATATTATTGAAAGCAAAAATAGAAGCAAAGCCGGCTTGTCGGTTCCTGCGCAGGGCTTATTTTTAACCCAGGTGGCTTACCCTGAAAACTATTTCGATTTACAGGCTAAACTTTTTCATCAAACCTAACTTTATTATGTCAGTTGCAGGAAAGGCCTTTGATTTTGGGCTGTTCAAAAAAATAATCAGTTTTACCCAAGGACATAAAAATTTACTTTGGAGTGCCGCCTGCTTAACCTTGCTTGGTGCTTTCTTATCGCCTCTCCGCCCCTATTTGGTGCAATATGCTTTTGATGAATATATTACAAAAAATGATTTAACCGGTTTGGGAAAAATCAGTATTGTCATTATTGGTGTGCTCATCTTGGAAACATCGGTACAATATTTCTCGGGCTTTATCAGTAATCTATTAGCTATGGAGGTGGTGCACGAAATAAGAATGAAGCTATACAAAAAACTGATTCATTTTAAGCTCGATTATTTTGACAAAACACCTGTTGGTACGCTAGTTACCCGCAGCATTAGTGATATTCAAAATATATCGGATGTATTCTCGCAAGGCTTTTTAGATATTGCAGGCGATTTATTAAAGGTCATCATAATCATGTTGGTGATGTTTTTAACCAATTGGAAAATTACTTTATTGAGTTTAAGCACCATTCCTATTTTGCTTTATGCTACTTATATTTTTAAGAATGCAATCAGAGCTGCTTTTAATGATGTGCGTACGCAGGTTGCGCGCCTGAATGCGTTTGTACAGGAACATATCAATGGCATGAGCGTGGTACAAATATTCAATAGGGAGCAACAAGAATATGAAAAATTTAATACCATTAATGCAGCACATAGGGATGCCAATAATAAATCAGTTTGGCATTATTCTGTTTTTTTTCCGGTGGTAGAAATTTTATCGGCTGCAAGTATAGGACTGTTGGTTTGGTGGGGCGCCAAAGAATCTTTACAAAGTAATTTATCGGTGGGTGTTATTGTAGCTTTTATTATGTATATCAATATGCTCTTTCGCCCGATTCGGCAGTTGGCAGATCGTTTCAATACTCTACAAATGGGAATGGTGTGCAGCGAGCGTGTTATCAAGGTTATTGAAACAGATGATTTCAATGTAAATGAAGGAAAGCTTAAACCAGCACATTTACAAGGCAAAATAGAATTTAAAAAAGTGTGGTTTGCTTATGTTGACGAAAATTGGGTGGTTAAAGATGTTTCTTTTGCGATCGAACCAGGACAAAACATTGCCTTTGTTGGCGCTACAGGGAGCGGTAAAACTACCATTTCAGCATTGTTGTGTAGATTTTATGAAATCCAAAAAGGTGAAATATTGATTGATGGCATTAATATTATGGAATATGAACTCAATCATTTGCGACAATTGATAGGAACCGTGATGCAAGATGTATTTCTATTTCCTGGAAGCATTTATGACAACGTAATTTTAAATAATCAAAAAATAACTGAAAATGATGTGTTAGAAGCTGCATCAGCCACTGGCATGAAAGTGTTTATCGATAAGCTACCCGGTGGCATACATTATCATGTAATGGAAAGAGGCAGTTTATTGAGCACAGGTCAGCGACAACTTATTTCCTTTTTACGTGCTTATCTCTATAATCCATCCATTATGATATTAGATGAAGCAACATCATCTATTGATTCAGAATCAGAGCAACTGATACAAATTGCTTCAGAAAAATTAACAGCAAACAGAACTTCTATTATTATTGCACATCGCTTAAGCACTATTAAAGCAGCCGATAAAATATTTGTACTTGATAAAGGTCAATTAAAAGAAACTGGCAATCATGAGGAATTGATGCAATTGAAAGGGATTTATTTTGAGTTGAACGATGCTCACAGTAAGGTTACTAAGACCAATTAAGCATTTGCCTTGCGCCCAATTATTGCATGTTGAATAACTATTTATAGCCTCAAAAATGCAATGGTAGCATCAACTGAATGCCTGCTCAAAAAATTAATTAAATTATTATTCATATTTCTTTTAAAATAACCGATATTAACTATTTTTGCAGTCGTTATTTAAAAGACTTACTCAATGCCAAATGCTAAATACATTTTTGTAACCGGTGGTGTTACTTCATCTCTCGGAAAAGGAATCATTTCAGCATCTTTGGCAACTTTATTGCAGTCGCGTGGCTTTAAAGTGACTATACAAAAATTAGATCCTTATATTAACGTTGACCCCGGCACCCTTAACCCTTATGAACATGGCGAATGTTATGTTACCGATGATGGTGCAGAAACTGATCTTGACTTAGGCCATTACGAGCGCTTTCTAAATGTACCAACATCTCGTGCAAACAACATTACCACAGGTAGAATTTATAAATCTGTGATCGATAAAGAAAGACAGGGTGTTTACCTTGGTAAAACTGTGCAAGTAATTCCGCACATAACAGATGAAATCAAACATAGTATTAAATCACTAGCTAAAAATAAAGCTTTTGATTTTGTGATTACAGAAATTGGTGGTACTGTGGGTGATATTGAATCATTACCCTATATTGAAGCTGTGCGCCAAATGAAATGGGAATTGGGCAAAAATTGTTTGGTAATACATTTAACGCTTATTCCATATTTAGCGGCTGCTGGCGAATTAAAGACAAAACCTACCCAACATTCGGTTAAAGCCTTGTTGGAATATGGCATACAGCCAGATATTTTAGTTTGCCGGACCGAGAAACCTTTAAATAAAGAAATCAGAAGAAAAGTGGCCTTGTTTTGTAACGTAGAGCCCGATGCAGTTATCGAAAGTATTGATGCTTCTACCATTTACGATGTGCCTTTTTTAATGAAAGAAGAAAAGCTGGATGAAGTGGTATTGCGTAAACTGCATGTTGAAGCCGAGCATAAGCATGAATTAGGTCCTTGGAGCAAGTTCATCAAAAAATTAAAAAATCCTTCACGCGAAGTTACTATTGCCCTCGTTGGTAAATATACCGAGCTCAAAGATGCTTATAAATCGATCTCCGAATCTTTTATACATGCGGGTGTGGCTAACGATGCTAAGGTAAACCTGCAATGGATTTCTTCGGAAGATATTACTGCGGAAAACATTCAAAAGAAGCTTAAAAATGTAAGCGGTGTGTTGGTTGCACCCGGTTTTGGTGAAAGAGGCATAGAAGGAAAAATAAGCACAATTAAATTTGTACGCGAAAATAATATCCCCTTTTTGGGTATTTGCCTTGGTATGCAATGTGCTGTGATTGAATTTGCTCGCAATGTATTAGGATACAAAGATGCGCACAGTTCCGAAATGAATAGCCAAACAAAACATGCTGTAATTGATTTGCTTGAAGACCAAAAAAAGATTGTAAATAAAGGAGGCACTATGCGTTTGGGTGCCTATGCCTGTACCATAAAAGAAAATACTTTAGCTTCAAAAATATACAAATCAGAAACAATTTCAGAAAGACATCGACACCGCTACGAATTCAACAATAAATATTTAGATGAATTTGTAAAAGCAGGTATGCTTAATAGTGGTATGAATAGTAAGACACACTTAGTAGAGATTGTTGAAATACCCGGACATCCTTTCTTTATTGGTGTTCAGTTTCATCCTGAATACAAAAGCACCGTTGCACAGCCACATCCTTTATTTGTAAATTTTGTGGCCGCTGCGCTCAAACAAGTAAAAAAGGATTAGTTAAACTTTTATAAGCAAACAAAGCGACATTTTTGCTTTGAAATTTAGTGCTTATATTTGCCATATGCCTAGAATAATGTGCTTTGATTATGGTACCAAAAGAATTGGTATTGCTGTTACCGATAATTTGCAAATGATTGCAACGGGATTGTGCACCATTCACCCCAATGAGGCCGATTCGTTTTTAGCCAACTATTTGAAAACAGAAATTATTGCACGTTTTGTAGTTGGGCTTCCAAAGAAACTAGATAACAGCGTGAATGATGTTGAAAGATACATCAAAGGATTTATTAAAAAACTGCAAACCAACTATCCTCAAATACCTGTTGATCGGATTGATGAGCGTTTTTCATCAAGTGTGGCACAACAAAGTATGTTGCATGGCGGTTTAAAGAAAATCGATCGTCAAAACAAAGCGCTAGTAGATCAAATCAGTGCAACCATTATGCTTCAAAGCTACCTCAGTCAAACCATTCAAAATACAGTTAAATAAAAATGATACTACCAATAGTTGCATACGGAGATCAGGTGCTCAAAAAAAAAGCAGTAGATATTGACAAAGATTATCCTGAATTGGAAGCGCTCATCAACAATATGTTCGACACCATGTATGAAGCCAATGGTGTTGGGCTAGCGGCTCCTCAAATTGGAAAATCAATACGACTATTTATTGTTGATGCAAGTCCATTCGAAGATAAAGAGCCCGATTTAAAAGATTTTGTACAGGTCTTTATCAACCCTATTATTGTTGAAGAAAGCGGTGAAGAATGGTCATTCAATGAAGGGTGTTTAAGCATACCTTCGGTGCGAGAAGATGTGATGCGCAAGCCAAAAGTGTTATTGCGCTATTACGATGAAAACTTTGAGTACTATGAAGAAGAATTTGAAGGCCTTGCAGCGCGTGTGATACAGCACGAGTACGATCATATTGAAGGAAAATTATTTACCGATCGTTTAAGTTCCTTCAAACGAACATTGCTCAAAGGCAAACTCAATGACATTTCAAAAGGAAATGTTGAGGTTGATTACAAAATGAAATTTCCAAAAAAATAAATTATGACAAATAAACTTTACCCACATTTTTGCAGCTTAATTTTATTGAGTTTAGTGTTATTAACTGCCTGCAGTAGCGATAAAAAAAGTGAATCTGAAAATGGCAATAAAGCAACAGTTGCTACAGGCAAAGAAAGATATGAGCAACTTATAGATTCTATTGAAGCCAAAATGCAAGCTACGCGCAACATGCCATTGGATCAAGGCACAGCTATGTTCGCCATGCGTGTGTATGATGAGTATGCTTCTTACTTCCCCGATGAGCAAAAGTCGCCCGACTATCTATTTAAAGCCGGAGAATTGGCCAATAGCATGCAACTTTCACAACCCGCATTAGGCTATTTTACGCGCTTAACGAACAAATATCCTACGTATAAAAATACACCATATGCCATCTTTATGCAAGGTATGATTTACGATGATCAGTTAAAAGATACGGCAGGAGCAAGAAAAATGTACAAACAGGTAATCGAAAAATTTCCGAATACGCAATTGGCTAAAGATGCAGAAACTAGCATCGGACATTTAGGCAAGTCGGTTGAAGAATTAGTTCGTGAGTTTGAGCAAAAGAATGCTGCCGCTGCAAAAAAATGATTCTTAAACATAGCAATCCTTTGAGATTGCAGCCAATAATTTGACATCACTTTTTGTTTACTAAACACCTATAATGAGAAAAAAACTTCCCCTGTTGGAAGGCATCATCATCACCGATATTGGATCTGAGGGACAAGCAGTAGCGAGACACAACGACCTTGTAATATTTGTGAAAGGAGCAGTGCCGGGCGATGTATGCGATATACAACTCACACGCAAAAAAAATAAATATGCCGAAGGTTTTATAACCAAAGTGGTTCAACAGTCGGAGAAACAAGTACCTGCCTTTTGTGCGCATTTTGGTGTATGTGGTGGCTGTAAATGGCAGCACATGGATTATCAATGGCAATTGTTTTATAAACAAAAACAAGTGGAAGATGCACTTAAACGCATTGCAAAAGTACCTTATCCCGAAATACTTCCTATTATTCCTTCGGCCGACACCATCAACTATCGCAATAAATTAGAATACACCTTCAGCAACAAAAAGTGGTTGAGCAAGGAAGATTTTTACAAGGCAGTTGAGGCAAAAAATAGCTCAACTGAAAATAAGCAACATGCGTTTTCAGATGCCACAGGTGAGTCGAATGGGTTGGGTTTTCATATACCCGGTTTGTTTGATAAAGTAATTGATATTGAAAAGTGTTGGTTGCAAGGTGGACTTAGCAACGACATCAGAAATGAAGTGAGAAATTTTTGTTTGGCTCATCACTATACTTTTTTCGATTTAAAGGCGCAGGTTGGGCTCATGCGCAATTTGGTGGTGCGCACTACCAAAACAGGTGAGCTAATGATTATTGTTATTTTTCATGAGCATGATGAGCAAAAAATTGAAGCCCTGATGCATCACCTATCGGTTAAGTTTCCAGAAATTACCTCCTTGTTATACATCATCAACCCCAAACGCAACGATACTTTTAGCGACCTTGAGGTAATAACCTATAAAGGAAAGGCCCACATCAATGAAAATATGGAAGGGCTCAGCTTTAAAATTGGTCCTAAATCTTTTTATCAAACCAATGCCAAACAAGCAGCGGTGCTGTACACACTTGCAAAAAAATATGCTGATTTAAAAGGCGATGAAGTGGTGTATGATTTATACACAGGTACCGGTACTATCGCCAATTTTGTGGCCAATCAATCCAAAAAAGTAATTGGTGTTGAATACGTTGCTGATGCCATTGCAGATGCTCATATTAACTCCACCGTTAACAACATCAGCAATACTGCTTTCTTTGCAGGCGACATGAAGGATGTGTTGAATGATGCTTTTATTAGCACACACGGTAAACCCAACGTAATTATTACCGACCCACCACGCGCTGGCATGCATGCCGATGTGGTAAACAAAATCAATGAGATAAAACCTGAAACAGTTGTATACGTAAGTTGCAATCCGGCCACTCAAGCACGCGACATTGCCCTGATGGCTCACCTATATGATGTAACAGCGGTGCAACCTGTAGATATGTTTCCGCATACCCATCATGTAGAATGTGTAGTTAAACTTCAACTAAAAAAACAAGATGGAAACAATTGATAAAAACTATTGGGAAAAACGTTGGGAAAATAAGGAAACAGGCTGGGATGCTGGCAGCGTCACCACACCTTTAAAACAATATTTCGATCAATTAAAAGATAAAAATATCAAGATTTTAATTCCGGGTTGCGGCAATGCCTACGAAGCAGAATACTTATTTGAACAAGGTTTTAAAAATACTTACATTATAGATATAGCATCACAAGCCCTCGCATCTTTTTCTAAACGTGTGCCGCATTTTCCAAAAGAAAATTTAATTTGTGATGACTTTTTCAACCATCAAAATCAATACGATTTAATTGTGGAGCAAACTTTCTTTTGTGCGCTCGATCCTAGGCAGCGCCAAGCTTATATTGTAAAAATGCATGAACTATTAAAGCCAACCGGAAAGCTTGTTGGTGTACTTTTCAATATACCATTAAATACTACACACCCACCTTTTGGCGGTAAAAGAGAGGAGTATGAAAAACAATTTGGTCCTTATTTTAATTTCAAACATTTTGATATTTGCCACAACTCAATTAAACCCAGAGAAAATAATGAGTTGTTTATGGTGTTAGTAAAGCAATAGAGAAACTTGCTCTTATTCCATGTTATTTTATACTTTTGCATGAAGAAAATACCATGGAAGAAAGTACCTCAAGAGAGAAAATTTTAAAAAAAGTTCGTAACGCGCTGATGAATAAACCAGCCAAGGAGTCAATTGCGAATATTGATTTTGAAAGCGAGGTTTTTTATCGTTCGGAAGATGAACCCGAACTCAATTTTGCTCAAAACTTTACCGAAGCCGGTGGCAAGTTTATATACTGTGAAGATAATGAGGGCCTCATCGACAACCTCGAATTTGTAATCAAAGAAAGCGAGTGGAAAAGTGGGCTTGCCTGTGAAGAAAGTAACATACAAGAACTACTCAATATTGCTGAAGTAAGTTATTCGAGTAGCTTCAGCGAAGAAACACCAATTGTGGTTTGCAGCTGCGAATACCTTATTTCACGTACAGGAAGCATTATGATTTCTTCCAAGCAAGGCAGCGGAAAGGCAGCTATATTAAACGCTAAAATTTTGGTTGTAATTGCTTTTACCGATCAATTGGTTTTTGATATGAAAGAAGCTTTAAATATGGTAAAGAAAAAATATAATGGTAGTTTTCCCAATATGCTTTCTGTGATTACCAACCCTGTAAATCAAATGAACGGCCCTACCGCTCAAGAACTATATGTACTGCTCATAGAAAACGGATAAACACAACCTACAAAAGAACTATGGATAATTGGAGTAAAGTATTTGAGTCGATGGATTTGCAGTACACCGAACTGCTTAAATCACTGCTCATCAGCGAAGGAATAGAAGCCGTGAGCATGAATAAAAAAGATAGCAGCAATATCATTTTTGGCACTGTCTCTTTATACGTGCCTGCAGAAATGGAGCAAAAAGCATTAGAAATTATACAATCACAATCAGGTGAGTAATTTTTGGCAAAGGGCAATAACGGGTGCGGCATATGTTACAGTGCTGCTTGGAATGACCTTTTTTCATCATGTTTCACTAGGTGTGTTATTTTTAGTAATGACCATCATCGCCTGCAATGAGTTTTATACTATTGCCATCAAAGGAGATAATCTCCCACAAAAAGTAATGGGTACCACTGTGGCGGCTGTTTCATTCACAATCAGCTATTTAATTACCTTTTACAATCTTCCAATCAAATTTATGTCGGTACTGATTCTTATGGTTTGCTTAATTTTTATTGGTGAACTGTACCGCAAGAAAAACAACCCTTTTCGTCAAATTGCATTCACGCTGCTTGGTGCCATTTGGATAGGTTTACCCATGAGCTTGATCCCTTTCTTGGTGACTATCAAAGATGGATTTCATCCCGAGCTGTTGGCCGGATGTTTCTTCCTTGTGTGGGCAAACGATACCGGTGCCTATTTACTCGGAAGAAAAATTGGCAAACGGAAATTATTCGAACGCATCTCACCCGGAAAAACTTGGGAAGGCGCGGCAGGTGGGGCAATGCTAGCTTTAGCAGTAAGTTATCCAATCTCCAGATATTTCCATGTGATACCTTTTGACGATTGGGTGGTAATTGCCATCATCACTATCATGACAGGTAACTATGGCGATTTAGTAGAATCGCTTTACAAAAGAAGTAAGAATATCAAAGATTCGGGCAATTTGCTGCCGGGTCATGGCGGTATTCTCGATCGTATCGATAGCCTATTGATGGTAATCCCTTTTGTATTTGTTTATCTGTATCTCACCAACTGATAAGTATCTCAATAGCTGGAAGTCAGCAGAAAACAATTTGGTATTAGCTCCAAAAAAAGTTAATCAACTTACCGTACATAAATTATTTCCTATCTTTGAATGTGCTAACAACATCACTATGTTTAAGAAAATTTCATTGATCATCATTGTAGTAACTGCCTTTTATCTAAAGAGCTTTGCCTCATTTTTGCTGATCCCTATGGATACCGAACAAAAAAATCATTTAAAGGCCTATGGCATTGCCTATTGGACCCTAAAAAATGATGTTGAGATAAGTTGGCTGCTCAACTATCGGGGTGGAAGTTTTATGCTAAAAAATATCAAAGCAATTGAACAAGAATGTTTGATTAGAGGTGTAACCTACGAGGTTATTGCTGATGCAAAAGCTTCGGCTATTCTTCAAGAAATAGCCAATCCTGAGGTAAACATGGACGAGGTAAAATTGGAAAAAGCACCTAAAGTAGCGGTATATTCTCCAAAAAATAAATTGCCTTGGGATGATGCTGTTACCATGGTGCTCACCTATGCTGAAATTCCTTACGATGTGGTATATGATGAAGAAGTTATAAGCGGGAAGTTACCCTTGTATGATTGGTTGCATTTACATCACGAAGATTTTACCGGACAATATGGTAAATTTTATGCCATGTATCGCAATGCCGCCTGGTATCAAGATGAGCAGCGTTTGAGCGAGGCCACTGCCAACCGATTGGGCTTCAAAAAAGTATCTCAATTAAAACTTGCTGTGGCACAAAAAATACGAGATTTTACATCGGGTGGAGGATTTTTATTTGCCATGTGCTCTGCCACCGATAGCTACGATATTGCCTTAGCATCAGAAGGAATAGACATTTGCGAAAGTATGTTTGATGGCGATGGAACTACGCCTTCGTACACCGGAAAAATTGACTATAGCAAAGGATTTGCCTTCACCAATTATACACTTGTTACTAATCCCATGGAATATGAGTTTAGCAATATCGATATCAAAGTTCCGAGAGCTGTGCAGCAAAAAAACGATTTGTTTGTATTGTTTGATTTCAGCGCAAAATGGGATCCTGTGCCGAGCATGCTTTGCCAAAATCATGATAACATCATCAAGGGTTTCATGGGCCAAACTACTGCCTTCAACAAAAATGTAATAAAACCGGGCGTGCTCATTATGGGCGATAACAAATCGATGAACGAGGCGAGATACATTCATGGCGAATACGGCAAAGGAACTTGGACCTTCTATGGCGGGCATGACCCCGAAGATTATCAGCACTTTGTGGGCGACCCTCAAACAGACCTCAGCTTGCATCCTAACTCTCCGGGCTATCGTTTGATTCTAAACAATATTCTTTTTCCTGCTGCAAAAAAGAAGAAGCAAAAAACATAGCCATTTGCTCCTTTGAACGATTTAAACTCGAATAGCATCATCGATCGAAAAGGAAAACTTGTTTTGCTTTTTACCGCCTGCCTACTTGCAGCGCTTAAATATATTTTTCCCGAACCTAATGTTTTATCGTGGGATGTGTTCGGCTATTACTTGTACTTGCCAGCAAAATTTATTTATCATGATCCATACCTACTTCATCAAGAATGGTTGAATGAAATAGTTGGCAAGTATGAAAGCACAGCAACGCTGTATCAAATTAATCAGTATCCCGAAACAGGTAACTGGATGATTAAATACAGCATGGGTATTTCAATTTTGTATGCACCTTTCTTTTTTGTTGCCCATTGGCTTGCTCCAATCCTAGGTTATCAGCAAGATGGTTTTAGTGCCATATACAGCGCATGTACTGAGGCGGGAATGTTTTTATTCAGTATCATCGGGCTGTATTATTTTTTGAAATTACTGTATCAATTTACAGAGAAAAAAATTGCACTCATTACTTTTTTATTAGTTGTTTTTGCCACCAATTATGTGCAACTTTCTGTTCAGTATTCTTTACTCACCCATGTACCTTTGTTTTCGTTGTATGCCATACTCATTTATCACACTATTAAATGGCACGATAGCTTTTCAGTTAAATTACTCTACATCATCTGTATTTGTTGTGGATTAATTACGCTCATCAGGCCCAACGAAATTGTATGTGTGTTTATTCCTATGCTATGGCGCATCAATCAGGCGGGGCACTTCAAGCGGGTGTTACAAGTATTAAAGAAATTACCTATTGCTTCAGTTGGCGCGTTGGTACTTTTTATGTTTCCTTTTTTTATGCAAATGTATTATTGGAAATGCGGCACCGGCTCTTGGTTGTATTACAGCTATCAGAATCCGGGAGAAGGTTTTGACTTTTTATCGCCTTACACGTATCAATTTTTATTCAGTTTCAGAAAAGGTTGGTTGATATACACACCGCTTGCAATAGCGGCTATCATTAGCTTTATTGAGGTATATAAAAAACAGCGGTATATTTTTTTGAGCATTGTTGTTACCATAGTTTTATCAGTTTATATTGTTTCAAGTTGGTCGTGTTGGTGGTATGCAGGAGGCAGTTATAGTCAACGTGCTATTTTATCAGTGTATCCTTTGTTGGGCATCAGTTTATCGCTTGGCTTACAATTTTTGTTTAATCGTTTTGGGAAAGCGGCCATCATACCCTTTGCGGGAATGCTATTGCTCAACTTATTTCAAGCTTGGCAGTTTCAACAAGATATACTTGATCACGAACGCATGACTTTTGCCTATTACAAAAAAATATTTTTACAAAACAAACGGCCAACCGATGCCGACAAGTATTTGTTGGTAAACCGCAGTGCCGATGATCAGGAAGCAATGATAGATATAGACCACTATAATGAAAATACTTTACTTAAAAATACCTTTGCAACTGCCCCAAAGGGTAAGGAATACACTTATTGCGACACACTCGGAAAAGGTGATAAAAGCAGCATTTTCATGAATGAAACAAATGAATTTTTAAACGCTATTTCATCCTCCTATCACGCTGTTACAACAGCCGATCACTTTTGGATAAAAGTTTCGGCAGATGTTTTTATCCCTAAAAATTACAGCGCTGGCAGCCCTCGTATTGTAGTACATTTTAATCATGGAAAAAATGGCACTTATAAATATCGAAATAAATGGCTTGCACATGATGCTCTGAAGATAAACTCTTGGAATCGCATAGATTACTTGTATTTAACCCCTGAGGTGCGCTCGGTGAACGATACATTTAGTGTTTACTTATGGCATCCCGACAAAGAAAAAGTATTTATTGATAATTTAACCGTATCGGTTTTAACTCCCAAACAACAATGAGAATTACTTCCTTCATATTATGGCTCTTTTTATTTGTTGTGTTTAATGCCACTGCGCAACAATTTCAAGAGTCGGATATTTGGCTTGCAGACATCAGAATAAAACCCGGATCTGTTTATTTCGGCAGTATCCAAAATATCATCAATACTAAAGGCTACGACAATCAACCTTGCTTTGTTGATGACACCACATTGTTATATACCCATATTGGCGATGATGGACAAGCTGACATATACAGCTATCATACACGTAGAAAAATGATTGCAAAATTTACCCACACTAAAGAAAGCGAATACTCTGCCAAACCAACCCCTTGGGGCGAAACAATTTCTGTGGTGGAAGTAGAACAAGATTCCACACAACGTATTTGGGGTTTCGACAAGCAAGGGAAAAATGGGAAACCACTTATTCCATATTTAGATTCAGTTGGATATTACACTTGGTTGAACGATACCTGTGTGGCAACATTTATCTTGACCTCACCACCAAGCTTGCAATTATGCAGCACTATCCACCCTTACACAAAAACTATTGCAAAAAACATTGGACGTTGCCTACAAGTTTCTGCCGAAGGCGACTTGTACTTTACGTGGCTCAAAGACAGCGTAACTTGGCTTTGTAAGCTTGAAAGGAATGGAAGTATTTCGCCATTGATTGAATTTTATGAGGGCGTAGAAGATTTTGTAATCAGCCACAGCAATCTTATTTTTTGTGCCAAAGGTGGCATCATTTATTACACCGATAATAACTACCAACTTGGTTGGCGCATCTGCGGAAACTTTGAGTCTTCGGGTGTAAAGCACATTTACAGAATTGCATTGAGTAACGATCAAAAGAAAATGGCCTTGGTCAACATTCAAAAACCATAGCGGTCATCAATCAAAATCTACTTCTGTTTCTCCTTCAATCATGCTGATATAGCTGCGAAAACGGGTATAAGGTATCTCACTATTTTCTACTGCTTCTTTCACCACACAGCCAGGTTCATTCATGTGCAAGCAATTATTGAAACGGCACAGATTAAGTCTTGCTCTAATTTCCGGAAAGTAATGCCCCAGCTCATACTTATTCATGTCGATAAGTCCAAACTCCCTGATACCTGGTGTATCAATAATAAAGGTATCAGTATTTATAGGATGCATCTCGGCAAAGGTGGTGGTATGTTTTCCCTGCATGTGCACCAATGATGTTGGAGCAGTTTTGATATTTAAGGATGGATTAAGGCTATTAATGATTGTTGACTTTCCAGCACCCGAATGACCAATAAGCAAGTTAACACGCCCTTTCATTTTTTCTCTCAACAAGTTCATATCGCTTTCGTTTAATGCCGACAGCGCCACAGTTTCGTATCCTACGGTTTGGTATGTATCCATCATTTCTAAAGCAAGCATTTTATCTTTCTCATCCCATGCATCCTGCTTGTTGAATATTATCGATGCAGGTATGCCGTATGCCTCTGCAGTTACCAACATACGATCGATAAAACCATATGGAGTGCGCGGATTGCTCACTGTAACAAGCACGTATACATGATCAATATTGGCAGCAAGCACATGTGACTTTTTGGAGAGATTGATGCTTTTTCTGATGATATAATTTTTTCTGTCTTCGATACTGCTGATCACACCTTGCCCGGTACCAGCTTCAATGTCAAATTCAACTACATCTCCAACCGCAATTGGGTTTGTACTGCGACTTCCTTTGAGTCTGATGTTACCTTTCATTCTGCATTCCAACACATGCATGTGATGATCCATTACAGCATACCAACTACCT
>JBILUU010000221.1:0-5082 GCA_044370815.1 Bacteroidia bacterium | reverse complement strand
GTAAACTAAAGTTATAACTTACCTCATTAGCAGATTTTGAGAGTGCTTGCACGTCTTTTGGGAAACAGCTTCCACCATAACCTATACCTGGAAACAGGAAACGTTTTCCTATGCGGTCGTCAGAACCGATTCCAATTCTAACCATATCTACATCGGCACCTAAAAGTTCGCATAGGTTGGCTATTTCATTCATGAAGGTAATTTTGGTAGCCAAAAAAGCATTCGCAGCGTACTTGGTAAGTTCAGCAGATTTTTCATCCATAAAAATAATTGGATTTCCCTGACGAACGTATGGTTTATAAAGCTCTTCCATTACTTTTCTGGCACGTTCGCTACTGCTTCCTATCACAACTCTATCGGGTTTCAAGAAATCATCTACAGCGAATCCTTCCCGTAAAAACTCAGGATTGCTCACCACATCAAAAGAGGCATTTCTTTCGGCATCTGTTGTGAAGTTGGGATTATTTTTCATACTTTCAAGTATTGCCTGCTTCACTTTATCGGCCGTACCCACGGGAACAGTGCTTTTATCCACAATCACTTTGTAATCTTTCATTATCTTACCTAAATCGGAGGCAACACCCAATATATAACTTAGGTCAGCAGAGCCATCTTCACCAGGAGGAGTAGGCAATGCTAAAAAAATAATTTTAGCTTTTTCAATAGCCTCACTCAAACTTGTTGTGAACAGCAATCTGCCGGCTTTAATGTTTCGATGAAAAAGTACATCAAGGTGTGGCTCGTAGATAGGAACCACGCCCGCTTTCATTTTACTAACTTTATCTTCGTTGATATCAACACATATGACATTGTTACCTGTTTCGGCAAGACATGTACCAGTTACTAAACCCACATATCCTGTTCCAACAACTGCTATATTCATAATTTAAATTTTAGGTTCTATTAATAATGAAAACTAATCGAATGTATAAACTAAATTGATGCAATTATCTATTGATGAACTCCAACACTTTATCTGCAATATATTGTAAAGTTTCTTCAGAAAGCTCGGTATGCATTGGCAATGAAATAACGCTTGCACAGAGATTTTCGGTTACTGGAAAATCGCCTTCTTTGTATCGAGGATCGGTGTATGCTTTTTGCAGATGCAACGGAATAGGATAATAAATCATAGCGGGAATACCATTTTCAGATAAAAACTCTCTGAGCGAAGTACGATTTACATCTCTCAGTTGCAATGTATATTGATGAAAAACGTGCGTACTATTTTTAACTCTTTCGGGTGTTTTAATTTTTGGATTTCCGGCAAACGCATGATCATAGAAATCAGCTGCCTTGTTACGTGCAGCAGCGTATTCATCGAGGTGTCTTAGTTTAATTCTTAAAATAGCCGCTTGAATACTGTCTAATCGAGAATTTACACCAATGCTGTCGTGCACATATTGTACACTTTGCCCGTGATTAGCAATCATTTTTATTTTTGTTGCAAGCGCTTCATCGTTGGTGTAAATGGCACCACCATCACCATAGCAACCCAAATTTTTACTTGGGAAGAAAGATGTACAACCAACGGTACCAATTGTTCCGGCCTTTTGTTTGGTTCCATTACTAAATACATATTCAGCTCCAATTGCCTGCGCAGTATCTTCAATTACAAATAATTGATGTTTGTGAGCTAGGTTCATGAGTGCTTCCATATTGGCGCATTGCCCAAACAAATGCACAGGTACAATGGCCTTGGTTTTGTTGGTAATGGCTTTTTCAACAGCCTCAATATTGATATCGAATGTGTTTGGATAAACATCTACCAAAACAGGTTTTAGTCCTAAAAGGGCAATTACCTCGGCAGTTGCTACGTAGGTGAAGTCCGCGGTGATTACTTCATCGCCCGGCTTTAAGTCAAGCGCCATCATAGCAATTTGTAGCGCATCGGTTCCGTTTGCACACGGAATTACGTGCTTCACACCTAAATATTGCTCGAGCTCCGCTTGAAAACTTTTTACCTCAGGGCCATTGATAAAGGCAGTATTTTCAATTACATTTTGAATGGCCGCATCAACTTCATTTTTAATTTTTTCGTACTGAGTCTTTAAATCCACCATTTGGATCTTTGGAAGTATTTTTTGATCTATTGACATGTTTTTAACTTTAAAAAAGTGCGCGAATATAGGCATAAATTTGATTATCTTTGATGCGTTTATCTATTTGAACCCTTTCAAAACAACTACTTTGAATAACAACTTGAATTCAAAAACACTTCTGCTACTCTTCACCCTTGTTTTATGTGGTGGCAGCATGTTCTCTCAGGTAACACCAAAAGACAGCTTGATTAATGCCCCAATGGTAGGTGTAAGTTATGCATTTCAATTGCCCGGTGGCGATTTGAAGGAGCGTTTCGGATACAACTCAAGCACTGGTATACATTTCTTCAACAAAACAAAAAAGAATTGGATTTGGGGAGTAGATTGGACATTTACATTCTCACCTCAAAGTCAGGTGAAAGAGTCGATATCCATGTTTGATTCTATTAATACCGCGAACGGAAATGTTGTTGACAGAAATGGGGAATATGCCAATTTGCTGTTCTTTGAACGCGGATGGACATCTACAGTTAAATTTGGGAAACTTTTCCCCTTGTGGGGACAAAATAAAAATTCCGGTATTTGTTTAATCACTGGTGTGGGATACATGCAACACCGAATCAGAATCGAAGATAAATTTAACCGTACACCTCAATTATCGAAAGCATACAGAGAAGGATATGATAGATATACCAACGGTTTTATGGTTAGTCAATTTGTTGGATATTTATTTTTAGGCAACAACCGATTACTTAATTTTTATGCCGGTTTTGAGTTAATGGCAGGATTTACACAAAATCGCAGGAGTTTGAATTTTGATACGATGGAAACAGATAACAGAAAAAGAACAGATATTTATTTTGGCCCTAGGGTTGGATTTATTTTACCCCTTTATAAGCGCATGCCAGACGAATTCTATTACGACTAGTAACAAACTAGTGTTTCTTTAAAGCTTTCCAATACTCATCGCCATAACTAACAAAAATTTCTGAACCTGCTTTAATATTTTTAGTAGCAAGGATATATGGTACTCCCCGAATTACGGTATATTCAGCATTGTTGGTCAGTCCTTTTACACGAGTATGTCCTTTCGCATCATTAGCATAGCGCGCAAGTGCATCAAGAGTAAATTCAGCATCTATGCAATTTTTTGCCGTTATGTAAAACAAGTATGGCGACTGATGAGGATGTTGCTCATTTCTTCTGAGCCCTTCTGCCCAGGTAATTTTTTCTCCTTTGTACTCAACAATGAGCATCCCTTTTTTAATATCAACTTTTGTGAACAACCCTTTTCCACATTGAGGGAGCGTGCTTTCCTTGACTAATAGCATAGACGAGTCTAACACTTCTATTGTAGTTTTTTTACTCATATGTTTGTTCTATGGCGGTATAAATTGACTTTGTTAAATTAGTGAAAACTGACGGCAATGATGTACAAAATGTTTATGCAAGAGATGCGTCCACTGCTCAAAATTCAATGCTCCAAAAAAAGGATTCATCACTGTTTTAGATGGATTATTTGCAAAGAAAGCATTGAAATCGCTTAATTCCACTTTTAGCTCAGCAATTGCATCTGCCATATTTAGGTGAATACAAGGTGCGGGAATTTCTGGCATTTGAATGTTTTTGGTATTCTCTTTGAATGGCTTATCGCTGAGCATAAATGCACGAACTCTTTCCAAATTATCAGATGATGTTAATTGTTTTTCTACCCGTTTTCCATTGGCAATTCTCACCGAATCACTCAAATGCTCTACCATTTGTTGTGCGTTCAAAACACCCCAATTTCCTATACTTTCGCTATCAAGAGATTGCAATAACTCAAGAACTTTGTGTGTGATAAAAAATATTTTTTCTGAATGATTCATTTCTAACTTTTAAAGCGGGTTAAAAATATAACTTTGCTGCCAACTTTTTAAAAAATTATTTTGCCTCTATGAATCGAAGTAAATCAGAACAACTTTATCAAAAAGCTCGTGAATTTTTTCCTGGGGGTGTAAACAGTCCTGTTAGGGCCTTTCGCTCTGTTGGCGGCACACCGTTGTTCATCCGTAAAGGAAAAGGAGCAATTATTTGGGATGCTGACGATAATGAATATATTGATTATTGTTGTTCTTGGGGACCTCTGATTTTGGGGCACGCAAATGATAATGTAGTAGATGCAATTACAAAAACAGTAAAAAACGGAAGCTCATTTGGTGCGCCCACAGCCTTGGAAAATGAACTTGCTGAACTCATTCTTACCTTCAATCAGTTTATAGAAAAAATACGATTTGTAAGCTCGGGAACCGAAGCGGTGATGAGCGCTATCCGACTTGCGCGTGCTTACACAGGAAGAAATAAAATTCTCAAGTTTGAAGGGTGTTATCATGGCCACAGTGACTCGTTGCTGGTTAAGGCAGGATCAGGACTAGTAACCTTCGGAAACACCTCCTCTGCTGGAGTTCCCGAATCATTTGTAAACGAAACCATTGTAGTTGATTTAAACAACAGAGAAGCCGTTGAACAAGCTTTTGAAACATTTAAAAATCAAATAGCCTGTGTCATTATAGAACCTGTTCCTGCCAACAATGGTTTGTTGCTGCAAGACAAAGAATTTCTTTTGTTTTTGCGCGATACATGCACCCAAAATGGTACGTTATTACTATTTGACGAGGTTATCAGTGGCTTTAGACTTTGCTTCTGTGGCGCGGCAGGATACTATTCTATCAAACCTGATATAGTTACTTATGGTAAAATTATTGGTGGTGGCTTACCCGTTGGTGCATATGGGGCATCAAAGGAAATAATGTCGTGTGTATCTCCTGACGGCCCTATGTATCAGGCGGGTACCCTGAGTGGAAATCCTGTGGCTATGGCAGCAGGTATTGCTCAATTAACTGCGTGTTTGCGCCCGGGGTTTTATGATGAGCTTGCAGAAAAAACAAACTATCTAATTGAAAGTATCAACCATCTGGCAAGTCAATCGACTATTAAGTTTAAAATATTTTCTGTCGGTAGTATTTTTTGGATTGCTTTTACTCAACACAATACGATAAAA
>JBILUU010000220.1:0-5090 GCA_044370815.1 Bacteroidia bacterium | reverse complement strand
TCTTCTGATACTTTGATTATATACTTTTCCATTTATCAAAATATTGGCTTGTAACATGCCAGTTTTTGCACCGGCATTGCGTTTGATAATCACAGGAATAATTAACTCATCTCCTTTTTTAGCAATCGAAATTTCTTTATTGTAGGTCAAATCAAAGCCAACCGCATTTAATGCTAAAGTTCCTTTTACATTGGCAGTATTGGCTTTAATCAACACATCAATTGTTTTAGCATTCACATCAGTAAGTGCATATACTGTTTCATTAAAATTAATCGTTACAGCGGGCAATATTTCAAATGGTCTATAAATTTCGCCTTTTACAGGATCTGTAGATTTAAAAATGACTGGCTTCATCAATGTGATTTCAAAATCATTAATACTCATATAAAGTGCTATAGTTAATGCTGCTGTATTTTCGGCACCTCCTATCATTAACTTATTTTCAATATCAAATACACCCGCCAAATGCGCCTTATTTAACCAATAAGGATTTGAATACGAGCAATTTTCAGCAACTGAATACCGATGTTTAAATTGTATATTTTCGTTATACACCAAACTTTTATTCATCACACTATCTTGATTTTCGAAATTAATTTTATTGATTTTAATGTTTGATTTTGAACGAGCAGCTACTTCACATTTCAATAAAAAATTACCCCCTGGCACCACCGAATAATCATCGGCACTGCACTCTATCCATAAGCCAGAACAAGCTAAAATTAATTGCTCCACTTCTTGCAGCTTAATTTTCTTCCAATGTTTAGCTGTGTTACCTTGATAGCTAAATTCTTTTATTAAACGATAAACCTGAATCAACTGTGGTAAAATTTCTTCAGGATGTTGATGATTAAATTGCTTGATACAAGTATTGATTGCTTGTTGAATTTCATCTGTGCCTTTCATTCTGCCCCAAGTTAAATTGATGTTTTCCAGCACATGATTTTTACAAGAATCGCCTTTCAAGTATTTAAAATATTCCATCGCCTGCCCTCTTTGCTTTGCTGAGCCAAAACCCTGACTCTTATGAAAACTTCTGCTCTCGGCAGCAATCTCGCCATAACTTTTTCCTAATAAAGGATTAAACACTCCTACATCAAACTTGAGTTGGTTTTCGGCAGTGGTATTGGTGGTCCCAAAATTAAAAGTATTCCAAAAAATACTACGAGCTTGCCAAACCGCTGTGTGCTTTAATTGCCATGCAAATTTTTGCGGATTGGCTGCATCATCAAAAGCTTGTAAAGCCAATATGGCGCTGGCGGTATGATGTCCGTGTCCGCCTTCACCCGTGGTAGGAAAACGACAAATCATCACATCGGGTTTAAAATTTCTAATCACCCAAACCATATCACTCAAGATACTATCGCGGTTCCAAAAATTGAAAGTTTCTTCTGGTGTTTTTGAATAACCAAAATCAAAAGCGCGAGTAAAAAATTGTTCTGCACCATCGGTTCTTCTTGCAGCCAAAAGTTCCTGTGTTCTTATTAATCCCAGCATTTCGCTCTGCTCCTTGCCTATCAAATTTTGACCACCATCACCACGTGTAATACTTAAATAACCTGTTCTTACTTTTTGTTCTTTACTCATGTAAGAGAGCAAGCGTGTATTCTCATCATCAGGATGTGCTGCTATGTATAATACAGAACCAACCGTGTTTAATTTATGTAAGGCCTGCAAAATTTCAGCACTACTCATTGGCGCCTCTGTTTGAGCAATAGCAAATTGAAATTGAAGTAATAAAAAAGTACAAAAAAGGATTTTGCGCATATAAGTATTTTAATGATTACAATAATAAATAAAAATTACAGCAACATTGTCAAATTTGAAACAAACTAATTAATTTAGTGACTGATATAATCATCTTTATTTAAAAAGCACTAGAATAAAGGAAATTAACAGTCCTTCTATTTTTAGGATTTAACAATCATAACAAGTAGGTTATCTTAGTTGAATATATGATTTTGATGAATTTTATAAATTATATGTATCACCGTTCACCAGCATGAAAAAATTAAACCTTAACTTAGTTTTAACCTTTGGTATTTATGACCTAAGATTGGGAATAATAGTTTAACAGGGAAGGTAATTATAATATAGTCTGAATTAGAATAACCAGAATAAAAGGAATAAAATAAATGTTATTCTTGAAATGTTTTTATACTTTTAAGATTTGAGATTTAAAAATTATGATTGAAAAAGATGAATTAACATATACTGTAATTGGTTGTGCCATGAAAGTGCATAATACACTTGGTAACGGATTCCAAGAAGTAATATATCAAAGATGTTTAGCAATTGAACTTGAAAAAGCAAGTATAGCTTTCAAAAGAGAAGGTGAACAAACTATCTATTATGAAGGCATTGATGTAGGAACAAGAAGAGCTGATTTTGTGGTTCAATCCTGTTTAATTATCGAATTAAAAGCAGTTATAAATTTAGAAGATGTTCATTTAGCGCAAGTAAAAAACTACCTAGTAGCATATAATTACGAAAAAGGCTTACTTATAAACTTTGGCTCAACCAAACTTCAATACAAACTCATTTTTAATAAAAGTTTTAACGCCCCAATTAAAATAATTAAAACCAATTAAAATTGCCTTATTCCGTAAATTCTAAAATTCAAATCATCCTAATTCAGGCAAAATTCTGAATATTCTACTATTCTGATTCAGACAACATTCTGAATATTCTAAAATTCTGTAAACTCTGATTCAGACAATTTCCTTACCCCTTCAACGTATTCTCAAAAGGTGTCCTTTGCATAATGCTCCTGCCCAACGAAATTTCATCAGCATACTCTAACTCATCACCAATAGAAATACCGCGTGCAATGATACTGATCATACATTCAAAATCTTTTAACTTACGGTAAATATAAAATGCCGTAGTATCGCCTTCCATGCTGCCTTTGAGTGCCAAAATAATTTCTTTTGTACCTTCTTCTTTTATGCGAGCAACCAAACTTTCAATAGTCAAATCCGATGGACCAATCCCATCCATAGGTGAAATAATGCCACCCAATACGTGATACAAACCATTATATTGTGAAGTATTTTCTATGGCAATAATATCGCGCAAATCGGCTACAACACATATTTGCTCTTTATTTCTGGCACTGCTGCTGCAAATATCACATACTTCTTTGTCAGATAAATTATGGCATTGCTTACAATATTTTGCCTCTTGTCTCAATTTGGTTAGAGAAGTTGCAAATGCATCAACCTTGTTAGCATCTTGCTTCAACAAATGCAACACCAATCGTAAGGCGGTTTTCTTGCCAATACCAGGCAACCCGGCAAATTCACTCACCGCATCCGACAATAATTTTGAAGATAAATTCACTGATGCTATTCCTTTAAATTAATAAGCCCACAACTCTAACAATTTTTCTTTGAATCTGTTTTTAGGTAAGAAATTTTGCTCTAGCTCAATGGAAAAAGGCACCGGTGTATCTAACGATGCGCATCGCACCACAGGAGCATCTAAATAATTAAAACAATTTTCATTGATAAAAGACGCAATTTCTGCACCTATCCCGCCTATCAAGGTATCTTCATGCAATACAATGACCTTACCTGTATTTTTTACTGTATTGATGATGGCTTCCTTATCAAAAGGCAACAAGGTTCTTAAGTCTAACAAATCTGCCGAAATCTCTGGATGTGCAGCCAATACTTCTAAAGCCCAATGTACACCATAACCATAGGTAATAATTGATAGTTGTGAACCTTGTTTAACCAAATTCGCTTTGCCAATTTCAATGCTATAATAATCATCAGGTACATCTCCGGTGACGCTTCTATACAAAGCTTTATGCTCAAAAAACATAATCGGGTTCGGATCATTAAAAGCTGCATTCAACAAACCTTTGGCATCTGCGGGAAAAGCAGGGTACAATATTTTCAACCCTGGCGTATGAAAAAACCAGGCCTCATTGGATTGCGAATGAAATGGCCCCGCCCCCACTCCAGCCCCTGTTGGCATGCGTACTACAACATCTGCATTTTGTCCCCAACGCCAGTGTATCTTGGCTAAATTATTTACAATTTGATTAAATCCTTCGGTCACAAAATCGGCAAATTGCATCTCTACCATGGCTTTCATGCCTTTGATGGATAAACCTAGAGAGGTGCCAATTATGGCAGCTTCGCACAAGGGTGTATTGCGCACGCGCTCTGCACCAAACTCTTCCACAAATCCTTCGGTAACTTTAAATACCCCACCATAGTCGGCAATATCTTGCCCCATCAAAACCAAATTAGGGTGTCGTTGCATACTCTCTCTTAATCCATCACTGATTGCGTCAACCAATCGTTTGTTTTTTGAACCTGACGAATGGGTGGCAACAGGAAAATTATCAAATGGAGCATATAAATCATGATACTCTTCCTCTGTATTCGGAACTATTTTTGGCTCTGCAAAGGCAAGCTCCAATCCTTTTTCAATCTCCTGTTTTATTGCTGTCCTATATTGCTCAATGATTTCATCAGTTAACACTGCTTCGTCTAACAAATATTGCTCGTAATTTTTAACCGGATCTTTTTTGCCCCACTCTTCGAATAATTCTTGTGGAACATACTTGGTTCCCGATGCCTCCTCATGTCCACGCATTCTAAAAGTGATGCACTCAAGTAACACAGGTCTTGGATTTTCGCGCATGCTTTCGGCCAATTTTTTAACCGTGTCGTATACTTCCAAAATGTTGTTACCATCAACTTTACATGCCTCTATACCATAGCCCGGTCCTTTATCAATAAAATTTTTAAACTTAAATTGTTGGTTTGAAGGTGTTGAAAGTCCGTACCCGTTGTTTTCAATCACAAATATCACCGGTAAATTCCAAACAGCTGCTACATTTACACTTTCATGAAAATCACCTTGACTGGCTCCGCCATCACCTGTGAATACAGCAGTTATTTTAGGTTCTTTCTTAAGCAAATGTGCAAGCGCAATACCATCGGCAACACCCATTTGTGGTCCTAGATGAGATATCATTCCCACAATTTTATGCTCCTGAGATCCAAAATGAAAAGACCTTTCTCTACCTTTAGAAAAACCACCCATAGTGCCCTGAAATTGCGCAAACAAGC
>JBILUU010000219.1:0-5162 GCA_044370815.1 Bacteroidia bacterium | reverse complement strand
TTAATAATACTATCCCTCTCTTGCAATGAGGTGATCAAGTTGTTGGAGGTACTTGTACACCCATTGCCTTGTGTGCTGATTACACTGTAAGTCCCCGGCTGCGCGGCTACCCAAAAAGTATCAGTGGCACCAACAATAGGGCTTCCGTTTAAGTACCATTGTAAACCCATTGAGGAACTCGCGAATAATGTATCATTACTCATACTTATTGTTACGGGCTGCACAGGAGTTATGAAAATGTTGACAGTATCAGAAAAGGTTTGACAACCAAACACATCGGTTGTTCTTACTGCATAGGCCCCTGATGTATCGGTTGAAAAAGAAATATTACCATAACTGTTGGGATACCAAAAATAAGCTTGGGCATTGCTGCATTTGAGTTGTACACTTTCACCTTCGCAAAGTGTATCATTATTGTTGAGTGTAATTGTTGGTTTTATAAATGGGCTTACAGCAATATAGTTTAGCTTGATAACAGAATCGGTACCGAACGCATTTTGAACTCGCAAGGTAACATGATTGTATGTTGCTGCATTGTTATAAGTCACCACAGGATTTTGATCGGTTGATGAAGCGGGTATTCCACCGGGAAATGACCATTGCCAAGAGGTAGGATTTCCGAATGATTGATCGGCAAACTGAACCGTAAATCCGGGGCAGCCACTCAGCACATCAGCAGTAAAGTTTGCAAATGGTTTTAAACTATTTGGGTCGTAAATACTACTTTCCCATAGGCCTCTGCCATATGTTGCTGCTCTTAGTTTGTTGCTTGCAGTATGGATTTCGAGTTCATCAACGCGCACGTTAGGTAAACCATTCATGAAAGGAATCCATGTTTGGATATTTTCATCATAAAAATACACCCCAAAATCAGTACCTACATAAATCGCATCATTGGTGCCTGCTTGACTCACCACCGTGTTGCAAGGGATGTTTGGCAAACCGTTGCTTAGGTTTTGCCATGTGGCACCTCCATCAACAGATTTATAAACTTTATTGTTTGCCGTGTATCCCGAACGAGTCATCCAAATTTTATTGGGATCGGTGTTGCTGATGGCAATATCGGTAATAGCGTTGGAGCCTGCTGTAGGAACAACTACACTATTCCAGTTTGTACCTCCGTTAACTGTTTTAAAAATAGCGCTTCCGTTGCTTATATAAATGTTAGAAGGATTGCTTTTTGATACCTCTAAGATTGTGAGTCCACCAATATTCAAGTTAGAAATTTTTGTCCAGCTGTCACCTCTATTTGTTGATTTCCATACATTCTCATATCCTGCAAAAATTGTGGCGGCTGAGGTGGGGTGTTGTGTCCAAGGTGTAACCCACTCGCCATTCTCGTTGATATTGTTGGTTATTCCTTGAAAGTTGTTACCTCCATCATCTGACCTTGCAATGTTGCCATACTGCGATTCAGCATATTGTATGTCAGGATTGCTCCAGTCAACAAAACACTCCATGCCATCACCTCCTAAAATGCGGCTCCATTGTCCGGCATTGTATTGATTTGTTCCATTATCTTGCCAACCTTGTAATACTAAACTCGAGTTGCTTGCTGAGCAGCCCAAGCGATACATTTGCCCTATTTGTAATCCATTACTTAAATCGGTCCAGTTGCTAATTGCAGTATTTGCTTTATAGATACCGCCATCGGTTCCTGCGTATAGTAAGTTGTTGTGTGGAGAGTATACCAAATCGTGAATATCGGCATGCACATAAGGGACTCCATTATCGCCATACCAATGCGCTTTGATATCCCAGTTTTCACCACCATCAAAGGATGTCCATATATTTACACCACCTACGCTCACAATGTTAGAATTTATTGGCGAGGCGGCAATACTCAAGGTAAACCAACCTTGCCCGCCAGTATCACCTCCAAATGAATCCCAACCTAGTAAATTAGGCGCGCTTGACATTAAGCTGAAGCTAGTTCCGGAATTGGTGCTACGATAAAGTCCCTTGAAACCGTTGTCAGAAGCATTTGAAGATACCAAATAAACAATTTCGGGGTTGGCAGGAGTTACAGCAATTGACATGCGCGATGAAGAGCTCGAAACCGGCAAGCCGGCACTTATTACGGTAAAACTATTTCCACCGTCAGTTGATCTATAAAAGTTTGTGTTTGAAGTGGCATACAACACATTGTTTGTACCGGGTTTTAATTCCAAATCGCGTAAGTTGTTTCCGGTAATTACTTTGGTCCAAGTGATACCCGCATCAAATGATTTGTAAACACCGTTACTGGCTGCAGCCCATAGGATGTTTGAATTATTTGGATGTATGATGATTCTGGATACATACCTGCCTTGCGAAACCAAAAAGTTTAATCCGGTAATTTGCCATGATAAACCACCGTCAGTTGACTTTAATAGTCCTACACCGGGTGCATCTTCTGCATCCATATCACCGCTTGCCAAATACATCACATTGGGATTAATGGGGTCTATGGCCAAATCGCTTACTGCCAAGGATGGAAGCAAGTCTGTATTCACAGTCCACGTTGCACCTGCATCGGTAGATTTCCAGAGCCCACCAACGGGAGCACCAACAAAAATGGTATTGGCTTGTGTTGGGTGAAAACGCACCATATTCAATCTTCCCGCCCCGCCACCATTAGTAGGAACATCAAATGATCCAAGTGGTTGCCAGTTTCCATTGGCTTGCATAGCACTGCGATAGCTGGGATTGGAAACAACTTTTTCAAGCTCTTTACCGCCTTCGCGCAATAAACTTAACTTCCCGGAAGGAAACACCCTTGGCGCAACGGTGTATTCCCAACGCTTATATAACATGAGTCCTTCACTTTCAGATTCATCACGCTTTGAAAAGTTAAAGAAGCTTTTAATTTTTTCCTTTCGCTCATGTTTCTTCCAATACTTGTTAAACGATTGTTGAACCTCATAAAAATTAGCATTGGGAGCTTCCATTTTTTTAACCCAATCTTGCGCTTGGAGAAGGGTTCCCGAAAACAATATAATGGCAATAGCAAGTGTTTTTCTCATTGAAAAAAAAGTTTGTTGATCTTTAAATATTTACATACGTTATAATTGAACCTTATAGTACCCTGAAAAAGTTAATCTTGTTGCAAACCTGCAAGCACAATTGCACTTTATTGATATTTAATTGAACAGCAATTTGCTTCATTTTCAGAGATGTTTTTTATCAGCTAACAATTATTAAAAGGCCTTGTTCGAGTCAAATGAAAGAATAATACTTTGATACATTTAAAATTTTATATCAATTGAATGAATGTGTAGACCAAATTTACATATTCATGTACGCTATTAGCTTACAAATTTATGATATGCATGGTGAAAAACAAAAACGATGAGGTTTGAAGTTTGTAACTATTGCTTGTGTTTGATGGCAAACATTAAAAAAACCCGACTTTAGTTGGGCCGGGTTTTTCTATTAAGATTAAAATTGTTAGAGTTTGTTTTTTACCAAAAGCTTGAAGCCCTTGCCATGTACGTTCACAATCTCGAGGTTGGAATCTTCTTTGAGGTACTTACGCAGTTTGGCAATGTACACATCCATGCTTCTGCCATTAAAATAATTATCATCATGCCAAATTGACTTTAAAGCAAAGGTACGGTCGAGCACATCATTCACGTTTATACACAATAGTTTGAGCAATTCGGCCTCGCGTGTGGTTAATTTTTGAGCATTCCCATTCACTTCTAATTTTTGAAGATTGAAATCAAATTTATACTCTCCAATACTAAAGTTGTTTTGATCGCTGTTGGTTAGGGTTTGATTTTTGGTTCTGCGCAATATTGCCTTGAGTCTGAGCAATAACTCCTCCATACTAAAAGGTTTGGTTAAGTAGTCATCGCCACCGGCATTAAAACCCTCAATTGTATCTTCCTTCATAGATTTGGCTGTAAGAAAAACAATTGGTGTTTCGGCATCAAGCTTGCGCACCTCTCGGGCTAATGTAAATCCATCCATTACGGGCATCATCACATCAAAAATACATACATCAAATACATTGTTTTTAAATTGCGTAAGCCCTTCCTTACCATTAACAGCAAGCGTTGTATCATATTCTTTTGCTTGTAAATACTCGAGCAGAAGATTGCCTAAATTTGGATCGTCCTCAACTAATAATACCCGTGGTTTAAATTCTTTTGTCATAAACTTATTTTTTAAAATATTAGTGTTCTACTTGACTAAACGGAAAAAAGCAAGTAAAAGTGCTACCGTTTCCTAAAATACTCTCTACAAAAATGTTGCCACCATGTTTTTCTATGATTGCTTTAACATAACTTAACCCTAATCCAAATCCTTTCACATTATGAATATTGCCTGTTGGAACCCTGTAAAGCTTTTCAAAAATTCTTTTCTGATTCTCCTTACTGATGCCAACTCCGTTGTCTTTAACGCCAATGTAAACCCCTTTATTATCGCTTTTAGTAAAAATTGTGATTTTAGGTTCGTTAGCCGAATACTTTAAAGCATTGTCGAGCAGGTTATAAATAATGTTTGATAAATGTACCTTATCGGCACTAATGATTGATTGTGATGCATCAAATTCAATTTCAATTTGTGCTTTTTTATTTTCAATTTGTACATAGCTGTTGTTGAGCACATCCTCTATAATTTCGTGTACATCTAGCGATTTGAGTTTTAGCTTCAACTCTCCTTTATCGAGCACAGCTGTTTGAAGTACATTTTCTACCAACAGGCCCAATCGCTTGTTTTCATCTTTGATGACCTTCACGTAGTTGCTAATTTTTTGTTCACTTTTCTCCACTGTGGTATCACCCAAAACTTCACATGCCAATGAAATGGTTGATATGGGTGTTTTAAATTCGTGAGTCATGTTATTGATAAAGTCATTTTTAATTTCCGATAATTTCTTTTGCTTGAAGATGGTAGCAATGGTATAAGAAAACATCCAAATAATTAGCAAAATTAAAAAGCCAGACCCTAAAAGCATGTACCATAAATTACGCAATATATAGTTGTTTTGCCCCGGGAAGTAAAGACTCAAATAACGTGGGTTGATATAAATGTTTTGCGCTGTTAAACTAATACGGTAAGGCGACTTTAACAGATCAGATATGAGCGCACTTTTAACAGGAAAAACAAACGCATTTTGATGTTGATTTAAAATGCCAAACTCATACTTTGTGTCAATGCCCTGATCGCGTAAT
>JBILUU010000218.1:0-5205 GCA_044370815.1 Bacteroidia bacterium | reverse complement strand
TAAAGTACACTCATTTAGCATCTCGTGTCCGGTATATCCAACATAAAACTTATTGAGTGTTTTTGAAAACAATATGTAACATGTATACATGATCAAAAGATACAGAAACCTTTATAAAACAAAAAAGCCACTATTGTGGCTTTATGGTGATTCCGATTGGATTCGAACCAATGACCTACTGCTTAGAAGGCAGTTGCTCTATCCAGCTGAGCTACGGAACCAAATAAAATATAATGAACATGAGGTGATTGATGCAAAAAACCCCAAAAAAAAAGCTAATTAACCAATTTGAGTTATTTGGAAGTGTGCCAAATAGCCTAATTAAATAATTAGCTCTTAAATGTCGGGGCGGCAAGATTCGAACTTGCGACCTCCTGGTCCCAAACCAGGCGCGATGACCGGACTACGCTACGCCCCGAGAAACTAAAGAACTTCATCCCTTTAAGCGGTGAGGGCGGGATTCGAACCCGCGGTACAGTTACCCGTACGACAGTTTAGCAAACTGTTCCTTTCGGCCTCTCAGGCACCTCACCTTGCCCTTCCTTTTTAAAAAGGTGTGCAAATGTAGAAACTAAATTGGCATTGACAAAATTATTTTATTTAATTATTTATGGAGGCATTGGCCCCGTATATTGCATACATGGATTTCCATCACCAAAACACTTTTTATAAAAAGTAATATTAAAGTCGCTCATATTACTTTTTAAATCAACGGTTTGATAACAGTCGGCCCAAAACTTACGCATGCAGTCGTCACCTTGATACTCGTACAAAGTGCTTGATTTATAATTCTCTAGCTGCAAGGGCTTGGTCTGAAAATCTTGTATAATACAGTAAACACCCTGCTTTAATTTAATACTGAAGCTTCCCGTAGAATCAACATTAATAACATCAATAACCGGATTCTTTGCGCTATTGGCATCCCCTTTTTTAATGAAAAAATATTTGTCAAGACATGGTTTTGGCCTTTTAATTTCATTGAGCAGCTCGCGCGAAGGTGCTGCTCCCCCACAATATGATTCTACGATCATAATTTTACCGCTTAATGTAAACACAGGCAGCGCAGGTGCAGGTGCCTTCTTTTTTACTTTTTTACGTTTGCTGGTTTTCTTTTTTGCCGATTTTGAGCTTTGTTGCGCATACACCTCTCCTCCAACAATAAGTAATCCGCAAAGTATAATCAATATAAATTTAATTGTTCTCAATCTGTTTATTCGTATTAAAATATGAATCATCTAAATATAATCTCATTAAAGGACCACTTGTTAAACTTGTGATCAAAGCCATGATGACAAGGGCTACAAAAATTGTTTCGTTGATTAGTCCGGCTTGTAGCGCAAGTGTGCCTAAAATAATTTCCATTGCACCTCTCGCATTCATTCCAAAACCAACGGCTAATGACTCATTTCGTGTGAATCCTCCGATACGCGCACCAATTGCCGCCCCCGATACCTTACCTATATAGGCAACAAATAGTACCAATAATACCAAACGCAAATCAAAGTTTTCGACAAAGTTAACCCTAAGCCCTATTGATACAAAGAACAATGGAGCAAAAATATTTGTAACAAATTGATAAATAATCTCGCGCGCTTTTTCCTTTAAATGTACCGAGTCGCCAATGGCGATTCCGGCAATAAAAGCCCCAAGTATGGCGTGAATGCCAATACTTTCAGTGAATGCTGCAGACAAAAAGCAAATACCCAAACTAATACTGAGCACACCTCCCGGCCAAGAAAGTTTTTGCTGCATCCATGGCATAATTTTGTCAAGTAGTTTACGTCCAACAGTAAGCATCAATAAACCAAAACCTATGATGTAAAAAATTGTGTAGGTATAGTCGCCACTCGCATCCGGAGATTTTATAGATGACAATATGAAAGAGAAAATAAGCCACCCTATTAAGTCATTAAACATAGCAGAGGCAATAATAATCATACCAATTTTGGTTTTAAAAAGCCCCATATCAATGAGTATTCGAGCGATAACTGGCAAGGCAGAAATGGCTAAAGCTGTTCCAAAAAACAAAGCAAACAACAACCTGTATTCGGGCAATTGCTTGAACCATTCGGGAAAATACCAAGCCGTAACAAAGCCAATAAAAAAAGGAATAATCATGCTTAACACACTGGTAAATACAGCCGCTTTACCCTGCTTAAGCACAAGCGGCAACTGCACTTCCATACCGGCCACAAAAAGCATCATCACAACAGCTATTTTGGTGATGGCATTTAAAGCAAGGGCTGCATGCCCTTCGGCTGGAAAAATATAATTACTGATTTCAGGTGCAAAGTTACCTAATAAGGTTGGCCCCAATACAATACCAATTACTATTTCACCCATCACCACAGGAAGCTTGGCACCACGAGCCATTTCTGATGCCACCCGAGATAAAATCAACATGGTGGCCATACCAATGAGCAACACAACTAAATCGTGATGAGAAATAACACTCATACCTTATACTCGGGAATGTATGATGAGCAAATTGCAGGGCATGTCGGCCAATACATATTCAATATCATGCGTAAAAATTCGGTCAAAAATACCCAAATGTGTATCTGGTGAATTGAACACAATAAGGTCGTAATGATTCTGACGGGCAAAGTGACTGATTGCATAGCCGGGCTTTCCTTTCACAACCTTCAAATCAATTTGAACTCCTTGATTATCTATAGAATTAATAATGCTGTTTAATTTGTTGAAGTCCTCCTCCTGCATTTCTTTTTTAATTTTTGAAACTTCTGGTTCGGTGCCGCTTTCGGCTATAGCCATACTAAGCATAGGCGTATTTACTTCCTGCACCACAGTAAACTCGGTAATTTTTTCGTTTCGAGCTAAATATTGTGTTGCTTTTAGTGTGTTAATAGTTTTAGGATTATCAACACCATTCACAACAATCTTCCTCATTTTCTTTGGATTAATAGAAGGATTGGTGAGCAACAATACCGAGCATTTGGCTCTTCTACTGATGGTACGTGCAATAGAACCCACATAGTACTTGTACAAATTTTCTTTCTCAAGTGCCCCTAAAATTAATAAGTCAACAATGTTTAACTTACATAATTTAAGTATCGTATCAACCGGTTCACCTTCCATCCATATTACTCTGTATTTGATTTTAGAGAAATTGATTTTATTGATCAACTTGTCAAGCACTTCTTCGTGATGTGTGTCTTTCTTTCCAACATGAACAATTACTAGTTGACTTCCAAACATGTTAACCATCCTTTTGGTTTCCATCAGAATGGCTTCGAGTCTTGGTGAAAATGCAATTGCTACAGCAAGCGTCTCGAATGGATGAGCAGGTCTTTTTTTAAGTTTGGTGTAATCCGGTTCCATCAATTTGTACTCTTTTTAGAATAGATAATACGTGTGATTTTTAAAGATAGTAAATGTAGGTAAACTAATTTAATCAAAATTACTTTTTGCTATTTTTTTTACTTTTAAGAAAACCTCTATTGGGTAAAGTTATTATATATTTGTCATCGAATTTAATTCATGTTCGAAAAAAAGCCAAAATTAAGCTATTTTGTCCTGGGAATGTTCTTTGGGGCGCTTTGCGGTGGAATCCTTGTCTATTATAATTCGGTGATTACCAATGAAAATAAAATTTCGGTAAATCTTATTCCGGAAATAGTAAAGCAAGTGATTGGGGTTATCAATACCAAAAGTGAACAGAAAAAAGATACAACCGATATTGCGAAACAAACAATAAACATTGGAAATAGTGATGAGGTTGATGATGAATCTTTTAATGAATCATACAAGGCTGATGGCGAACAAATGGAGTTAAATGCTGACTCCTCCCTGGCTGACTCCGGTGCGTTAAGCGAGTCGGAAGAATTAATTACCGTTAGAAAAGAAGAGTTGTTAACTGCCAAAGAAATTTTAATTCAAATGCTCGATAATAGCAGTTCTAACAAATCAAACAAAAATGATTCTTTATTGGCGGTGGTTAGCGGTACAAAAGATGAAAGCAAGAAAAACAGTCAGCAAAAAACACTCGTTGAATTATGGACAAGTCCAATCAATTACAGAGGGTATCAGGCGTCAAAAAACAAAATTATTTTTTACGGTTTTAACGATATTGATGAACTAAAACTGTACAGTTATAAAAATAACATGTACTTGAGGTACAACGAAATTGTTTACAACATTGAATTAAGCAGCGATTTCAGCAACTATGAAAAAGTAAGCGATAGTAATATTTTGACACTCATTAATAAACTTAATCCGTAATTGAAATATACATTTTATAAATACCAAGGCACCGGTAACGACTTCATTATGCTTGATGGCAGATCGAAAAAGTTTTTGATGCCTAGTGAAGAGCAAATCAATAAATTATGTCACCGTCAATTTGGTATTGGTGCCGATGGCTTGATTGTAATATTAAAACACAAGCAAGCTGATTTTGAAATGCTTTATTTTAATGCCGATGGCAAGCCCGGCTCTCTTTGCGGTAATGGCGGCCGCTGTACCATTGCATTCGCAAAGCAATTAGGCATCATCAAAAACAAAACAAAATTTATGGCATACGATGGCTTGCATGTGGGAAGCATAGACATAAAGACAAAACTTGTAACGCTCAAAATGAATGATGTGAAACAAATTGCCTCTAAAGGAGATGCCTATGAACTAAATACGGGCTCGCCTCACTTCGTAGTTTTTAATCAGGAAGTAAAAAATCTTGATGTATTTAAAGAGGGAAGGAAAATAAGAAACAGCAAGAGTTATCGAGCGCAGGGTATTAATGTAAACTTTGTTGCCGTGCATAACAATGCACTCTATGTAAGAACCTATGAAAGAGGTGTTGAAAATGAAACACTTTCATGCGGAACTGGTATTACCGCTGCCTCTATAGCATTCGCATTACTTAACAAGACCCAAAAAAAATACAACATACCAATTGAAACACTTGGTGGAGCGCTTCAAGTGTCATTCAAAACTATTAATCACACTCATTTCACTGATATCTATTTAACCGGTCCGGCTCATTTGGTTTACAGTGGCGAAATAAACATTTAATATGCAGGCTTTAACTTCTACCAACTTTAACTTCCCAAAACAAAAATCTTTTTACAAAGGCAAAGTACGCGATGTATATAACATTAATGATGAGCTTTTGGTGATGATTGCAACCGACAGAATATCCGCATTTGATGTGGTGCTGCCTAAAGGAATTCCTTATAAAGGACAAGT
>JBILUU010000217.1:0-5213 GCA_044370815.1 Bacteroidia bacterium | reverse complement strand
GCACTAGTGATTTTATGAGGGCAATCCCGCTTAGCAGGTGTTTTCAATCCATTGAACCAATGGATTGAATTACAGCTGTTTTAGCGATTCCGCATTTTCTAATGCGGAATTTGGGATAAATACTCCCATTGTGTAGAATAACATCAAAAATATAGGGATAGAATCCAACAGGTTGTGCAATAGTTTGTTGATAAGGTGCACCAATGTAGTTTCCCTCTGATTGCTCCCATAACTGTGGCGTTCCGTTATATAAAATGTTTTGGCGATTATTATGGTCAATAAATACATCAGCAACTCCCTGTATGAAATTACTAAGAGATCCCTCGGAAATAACAGTTCCGTTTACCCACTTTACACAATAATTTGATGGTTCGAAGTTAAAACCGTTGTACCGGGAACAAAAGAAATTGATCAGTAGGGTATCGTTTTTGTATGTCATTTCATATCCAGAGTTAATACCATTCAACAATAAAGCGTCAGGATTTTCTATTTCCAAATAATGGCGCTGATGGTTATCAAAATCATACAAAAAAAAGTTATTGGTGTCCATACTGCTAAATCCCAAATTGTTAAGCATTGCAGCTCTACTAAAGTCATAAAATAAGCCCCACAAATGACCGTTAGCATCCATTTTAGCGGTTAACAAGTTATCACCTGTTACATAAGGAAATGTAAAGCTAGGTTGGGCAAGGTCAGTTAAAGTGGTATCATTAACACTAATTGTATTTTGCAGATTGTTCATGTAATGATAGGTGTAGGGATTTGCTAAAGAACTGTCATAGGTAACCCATCCAATTTTACCACCGCCAAACGATAAATCAAATACCGTAGTACCTTGAAATTGATGATTAATAATAATTGATTGGGCTTGAACCAAATGCTGACAAATAATGAAGCCGAGCAATAAAAGTGTAATTTTTTTTGTCATATTTTCCAGATTTAAGGTGAGTAAAATAGGACTATTGTTTAAAGAACGAAAAGGAAGTGATATTCAAAATTAAAAAATTATTTTTAAAATAACGTTTTGCGTGTAGGCGATGTTGCATTCTGTTGCGCCTGAGGCAAGGCAGCATTGCTTGCATGCTGTTAGCAAACGTTTTAGTTTTTCATTATTTTTCTATGCACAAGGCCCTCATTTGTTTTTAAAATTAAATAAACAGTTTGAGGGGAGATTTTTTCACTTTGTAAAGAAAATTTTTTTGTACCTTTTTCTATTTGACCATCATAAATTGACTGAATAAGTTTTCCGTCAGATGAATATAGTTGAAGTTTACAATTTGTTTTATTATGAATAGTCATTTCAATATTGATTAAATCGCTCGCGGGATTTGGCGAAATATTTAGTGAGTGAATTTCATCGAATGGCTGCGTGTCGATAATGCCACTTAAATTTCCAACTTTATATTTGTAAATTCTAGCACCAGACAAAAAAGCTGTACTATCATTAGTTTTAAAAAATCGGTTATAACCTGCCCCAACAGAAATATTATTCCAATTTATACCACCATCAGTTGTTTCAAATAAAGTTGAATTACCGCCAGTCCATCCTTGAAGCGAATCAAGAAAACCAATTGTCTGAATGTAACTATAAGTGTTTCTTATAATACTGGTTGTCCAAGTACTACCCGAATCATTAGATTTTACTACTCTTACGTTACCTGTTACAGGCAATGCTGCAACAGAGCCATAATAATTTAGTCCATCAGGTGTTTGTAATTTCCAAATATAATCTTCTGATATCATTGTTTTATGTTTTACAGCCCATGTATTTCCTCCATCTGTTGTATGCAGTATAATACCACCCTCGGTCTCTGGATTTGCCATGCCGGAAACAAATCCAGTATCAGCGTTAATGAAATGAACATCAACTATCGCGTTCGCCAAGGCAGACAAGTCAATATTGGTCCAAGAATTCCCACCATCTAAAGATTTAATTAAATAGGCTGGTGATGACCATATACCACAGCCGTAAATTATATTTGAAGTAGGTGCAGATAGTCCACAAATGCCTGGAGGTTTAGGCGTAATTGTATTTGCAATATCTGTCCAAGTGTTTCCTCCATCAGTTGTTTTAAAGAATGAAGAATCTAGAGAACCACAAAAACCAAGTGTAGGAGTAGCAAATACTATACTGCGCAAATATTTTCCGCTTGTGTATTGAACTGTCCAATTTGAACCACCATTAGTCGTTTTGTATATTTTATTCCCAAAGCCCCCTGCAGCCCAACCAACTGAATCATCAATAAAAAAAATATCATCATATCTTCCAGCAGATGGAATATTTAATGTTGTCCATTGGCTAAAGCATTTAGTTGAGCATAAAAGAATCAAAAATAAGTTGATGTTTTTCATATCTGTAGTTTTAAATGTTTGCTAAATTAATTAATATAAAGTTAAATATAACACCTAATAATCCGATTAATGACTTGCTTACTCAAAAATAATTATTTTGTTTCCTCCCTAATTGATCAGTACAAAATATAAGGTATAATGCGCTGAGCCAATGAATTAACCCAAATTCGTATTAGAAAATGAAGCATCGCTATATCGTCCGTTTATCAATCTATTAGCTCAATAAATGCAATTATAACTGCCTTAGATAGTGCGTAGTGGCCTCTGAGGGGTGCTATCTGAAGCAAGCGGTAGGTGATGAAACAGGTTATTAAAAAACATCCAACCCGAACTTTATCCATTTGTTTTATGCCCCTTGGTTAAACCCGCTATCAAGTAATAATAGGCCACAATAAACAAACCCACAACAAAAAACAAGAGGGCAAAATTTCTGAACCCATCATTATAATAAAATTCTCCCAACATCCATGTTGAATTAGCCAGTATCCACATCACTACCGCCAAATTGTGGAACCATTCAACCCTGATATGCTTACTTTTATAGGTAATATACAAGGCAAATATAAGCGTAGGTACAATCATTACAATACCTAAAGGACGCCAAAGCATGCACCAACAAAAATCCTTAATTAACCACAAAACAATATGAAAATTCTCTAGTGATCGCAATTTTCCGCTGTAACTTTCTTCTGCCATTTCTTTAATTTTTAGCTACACAAATAAACAAAAAAAACGTTGCCCGAGAACATTTAATCGACAATTCTGTTTAATCTTTTACTTAAAACTCTAAACAAAATGAAAAACAACGAAAAAATAGCCATAACAGTAGAAGAAATGGGAGATATGCACCTTATGACAAGTATTGATACACCTTTGCGTGCTGATGCCTTTAAAATGGACGATGATTTAAAAATGGAACTGATTGCTAAAAATTTTACGGAAATCATGCATATTCTTGGTCTCGACCTTAATGATGATAGTTTGAAAGGGACTCCGGAAAGAGTTGCCAAAATGTATGTTAAGGAAATTTTTAGTGGCTTGAATCCTGCCAACAAACCTAAAATCGCACTTTTCGAAAACAAGTATCGTTACAAAGAAATGTTGGTTGAAAAAGAAATTACATTTTATAGTAACTGCGAACATCATTTTGTTCCCATCATCGGCAAGGCACACATTGCTTACTATTCTGATGGAAAAGTAATTGGGCTGTCGAAACTAAATAGAATAGTTCAATACTATGCCAAACGCCCGCAAGTGCAGGAAAGACTAACTATTCAAATTGCCAACGAGTTAAAAGAAGTGCTGCAAACCGAAGATGTTGCGGTAATTATTGATGCACATCATTTATGTGTTTCCTCTCGTGGCGTGCAAGATGTGAATAGTAACACCGTAACTTCGAGCTACAGCGGCAAATTCATTGATGATAAAGTAAAAAATGAGTTTTTCAACTACTTGAAATAGACTGATCCAAAGCACGATTAAGCAACAAATGCTCTAGCCATAAAACCTCTGCATAAGCCAGGCAATGATAGGTTATGTGTGTTAACTTAAAATGTGCAAGTGCGCGCAGAAATTTTGGTTTAACCTCACCAAATATGCCGGCTACAAAAAAAGGATAACTGCTCATTTGAGCCTTGTTTGGCTTTTCTATTTTTATTATAGCGGGGTTTAGTTTTTGCACGCAAATGTGCAGCAACAATTTACTCATTTCGTTCAGTTTAGGCTGTGAAAGTTTATGCAAACAACGCTCAAGTAATTGTTGATGAAAGGGCTTCAGCAATGCGATGTTCCTATCTACATAATATCTGATTACATGATACAAGATTAACACCTCATCGGGATAATAAGGCGATAATTGAAAAGTTCGATGCCTGTAATCCTGATTCGTTACGCACCTTATGATTACTTGCAAGCTATGCAAATCTTGCTCATCTTGTTGCAAGTTAAAATAATCAACAAAATAAAGCGCATTACAAAGTGCGCAAATATCGAATGCTGAAGGCATGTTTTTCACAAAAAAAGTATTGTATGGCTTCAACTCCTCGTATCCTTTTATGGGCCTATCAGGCCACTTAAGATTACCAACGGCATACCTAACCATTTTCTTCTTAAAGCTAATTCGTTCTTCTTCAGTATGTGGCTTTACAAGATGTATAAGGGCACTGTCATCAATATCATCTGGTATCATAAAAAAACTAAAATGTTGAGCAAAAAAGCCACCCGGAAAGTGTTTTGAAGGGCGTGTTTGCCAAAAATTATAGGAAGCATGTCCATCTTTATTTCTGAATAACTCAAAAGCACCATGCATATTATCTAAAAGCTGTTTTGCTAATTTCTGTTCCTGCAAGCTCATTAAGTGCAGGTATCGCTTAATAGTAAAACCTACACATGCCGTAAAAAATGCCGTATCATCATTTCTTTGGTACAATCCCGAGGCCCATTGCCGCTGCGCAGGAAATAATCCATGTGAATGTTGTGCATACTTTTGATCCTGCAAACTACAAAGTAATTGCAATTGAGAAAGCACTTCATTCATGTTGTAAATTAAAATAAAATATTGATACCGATAAAATTATATTTTTATCCAAAGGAGATAAACTATTTTCAACAGATTGAGCTATACCGATTATATATTCAATTAAGTCCAATTTCGGCCTTGCCTCATTTTACTGTTAATATGTAGTATCGGCATTAACCATTGCAAATTTATTTATTAGTTGGACTAATAAATAAATGCAATTGGTATTACATGCAATAATAAATCTATTTTTGCGTTTACAAAAGCATATGTACAAATACATGAGGCCTAACCTAATTTTATTGATTGCTCTTTGGGCATACACAGGAACGGTAAGTGCACA
>JBILUU010000216.1:0-5214 GCA_044370815.1 Bacteroidia bacterium | reverse complement strand
CACTAGCTGCACTAAGGTGGATCATGCTCAAGTTTTCATTCCCCGAAATGCTTTACAGCACTGAACTATTTAGTCCTGCTGTGTATGCACATACCTCCTATATTCCTTCTCTTGGTGATTTGTTACTTCATGCCACCCTACTTGCGATATACCTTTACACGCTGTACACTCATGTTAAAAGTAACAGTGGTACCAACCGTCCCAATTATGTAAAGCTCATTGCATTCAACTTGGCTTTTGCACTGCTCACGGTATTGTGTATCAATGTTATTATCAGTTTGGTAAACGACTCCAAAATCAACCTCAATATTAATAACCTTATTTCCCTAAATGCATACAGTTATTTAGGATACATAAGTATTGGGCTGTTGCTTGCAGCGCTCTATTTCTCAGGTCAGGCGATCATCATCAAACAAAAAAAATATGCTTTAAAAATTTATATCGGATGGTTGATACTTGCTGTTATGCTTGGCATTGTGTTCCCTATTTTTAAATTACCTTTTGAGTATATGCTTATTCCATTGTTATGGTTTGCACTTCAGGAATTACTCGAATACAATGATTTTACGGGAAGCTACACTACAAAATCAATTTTCTATTTAAGTATAGCAAGTATATTCACTACCTTTATTTTAAGAAATGAAATCAAACTCAGCAATCAACAAAAGCTGAAAATACTTGCCGAAAATTTAGCTATAGAACGCGACCCTGTGGCAGAATTTTTATCAGTTGATTTAAAAAACAAAATTCCTACCGATTCTATCCTCATCAATTCACTGCTTTTAAATACTGATGAAGACAATGTCTTTTTAAATCGTCTCAAACAAAAGTATTTCAATGGCTATTGGGAGAAATTTGACATCAGTTTTTACGCTTACGACTCCTTGTGTAACCCAATCTCGAAATCACCAGGTGCCGTATTTGATAAGTATAGTTTTTTTGAAGACTTGTTTGCACAGAACAAACGCAATAATTTTTGCTATTTACCTGCCGAAAAAGGTGCCAAATCTGGATTTTTGCTTAAGTACGAACTGTACAAAAAAATCAACAATCGTCAAAAATTTATTGCTCATGTGTTTATCGAAGCTGACTCAAAATACCTGTCTGATGAAATTGGATTTCCACTCCTTTTATTAGATAATACGGTTGATAATCAAGAAGAGTTTAGCAACCTTTCTTTCGCCATTTATAGAGATGGACAGCTGAATAAGCATCATGGTAAATTTATTTACAACTCCTTATTATCTTTTTACAATGGGTCAATAAGCGGCAATACCAATAGTTATTTCAATTTCAGATCATACCAACACTATTTGCTCAAGAACAACAGCAACACTTATATTGTAAGTATCAAAAACGAAAATTGGTTTAATGCACTCACGTTTTTCTCGTACCTATTTTCCATTTATTCCTTGTTCTTTCTGTTCCTGATTATGATTGTTAATCCCAATAGGATACTCTCATTGAGGCAATACACCTTGCGTAACCGCATACAGTCATTGCCCATGGCTATGGTGTTGGTAGCGTTAATACTTTTTGGATTAGGTACCGTTTACTTTTTAGTGCGTCAGTACGAGCAAAAAAATGCCGAAAATTTGACCGAACGTTTACAATCTGTATTGCGTGAAGTGGAATATAAATTAGGTGATGAAAATAGTATATCATTCTCTTCGCAAGAATATTTGACTTACATTCTTTCAAAATTTTCTAATGTGTTTTTAGCCGATATTAATTTATACGATCCTGATGGAAATCTTATTGCGCTTTCAAGGCCAAAAATTATAGAGGAAGGACTTATATCCGGAAAAATGAATCCCGAGGCCTATTTACAAATGGTTATTAATAAGCAAGCACAATTCATCAATAAAGAGGAAATAGGCAATCTCAATTACCTATCGGCTTACATTCCGTTTGTAAACAGTAACAATAAACTGATGGGGTATTTAAATATACCATACTTTGCCAAACAAACCGATCTTGAAAATGAGATTTCTACCTTACTTGTTACACTCATCAATATCTATGTGTTTTTAACAGTTATCTCTTTACTTGTGACACTTTTTATTGCCAACCGTATTACGGGTCCTTTACAGATGTTACAATTAAAGTTAGCAAATATCACACTCGGCAAAAAAAATGAACCTATTGAATGGAACAACAATGATGAAATTGGCAATTTAATTATTGAATACAACCGCATGATTTTAGAGCTTGGAGAGAGTGCCGAAAGACTTGCAAAGAGTGAGAGAGAAAGTGCATGGCGTGAGATGGCTAAACAAGTTGCGCATGAAATTAAAAATCCGCTTACTCCATTAAGGTTAAATGCGCAGCTCATTCAGCGCGCCTACGATGAAAAGAGCCCGCAGTTTGACGAAAAATTTAAAAAGTTCACCAACATGCTGATCGAACAGGTGGATACCTTATCTCAAATTGCAAGTGAGTTCAGCAACTTTGCAGTGATGCCGAAACCAAAATTATTTCCGGTTAAGCTCAGTGAGGTTATTCAAAACGCAGTAACCCTATTTAGAACAACCACCTCCAGCGAAATTATTTTTAACAACCATATGCAAAATGATTGGATTGAAGCTGATAAAGAACAGTTGTTAAGAGTGTTCAACAACCTTATTAAAAACGCGTTGCAGGCCATTGCAGATGAACAAAACGGACATGTAATTATTAATTTATACGAGGAAGACAAGCAACTGTTGGTAAAAGTAATAGACAATGGTATAGGTATGAATGAAGAGCAAAAGAAAATGATTTTTGTACCTAATTTCACCACCAAAACAGGCGGCATGGGACTTGGTTTAGCTATGGTGAAAAACATCCTTGAAACCATGCAGGTTAGCATTAGTTTTACCTCGGTTGAACATGAAGGCACTACTTTTGAAATGCGCTTCCCACGACAAAAAAATCAATAACTATGTACCTATTTTATCAATCAGATATCATCAACAACAGTATTTGTAATTTAAGCGAAGATGAGTCACGGCATTGCGCTCAAGTATTGCGCTTGAAATTTGGCGATATAATTCATATTACCAATGGCAAAGGCAGTTTATTTACTGCTACGCTCAATGAGGTTCACCATAAGCAATGTGTGGTAAGTGTGCAACAGGAACAAAGACAGCAAAAGAATGAAAGCTTTCGCTTGCATTTAGCAATTGCACCAACAAAAAATATGGACAGAACCGAGTGGTTTGTTGAAAAAGCAGTAGAGTTAGGAATTGATGAAATTACACCCATTATTTGTTCGCGGTCAGAACGAAGAGAGATTAAAACAGACCGACTAAAAAAAGTTGCCATATCAGCCATGAAGCAATCGCTGAAAAACTTCTTGCCGCAAATTAATGAAGCTATTCCATTAAAAAAGTTTCTCGAACAACCTATTACAGATCAAAGATTTATTTGTTTTGGAGATGCTGCTTACGAGGCTAATTTAGCTCATGCCAAAGTAAATGAGTATCACAATTTATTTTTAATAGGCCCCGAAGGTGATTTTACAGCGCAAGAAATTACTGCCGCTATTGAAAAAGGATATCAGCCCTTAAACTTAGGTAAATCGCGCCTTAGAACAGAAACTGCCGCCTTACATGTGGTGAGCATCGTAAACTTCAAACAAGCTGCTACTGCTAACTAAGCAGGTATACCAAAGGCGTAAATTTAATTATCACGTTCCGTATCGCTTGTTTTTGTTATATTTGCTCCAAATAGCAAGGACTATCAAATTCAAAAAATTTTATGTCAAAAGAAAGCTCACAAATAAACAGCGCGGCTTTTGCAGATTTTAAACAAGAGGTAATTAACGATTACCGCATCGCAGTTGAGAGTCGCGAAGCAAGCTTGCTGGGAAGAAAAGAAGTACTAACAGGAAAAGCTAAATTTGGCATTTTCGGTGATGGCAAGGAGGTAGCACAGTTGGCCATGGCGCGTAGTTTTAAAAATGGCGATTTTCGCTCAGGATATTATAGAGACCAAACTTTCATGTTTGCCACCGGCAATTTGAGTTTACAACAATGGTTTGCAGGTTTATATGCACATGCCGATTTGCAGGCCGATCCCACATCGGGTGGCCGTCAAATGGGAGGACATTTTGCTACTAGAAGCTTAAATGAGGATGGTACCTGGAAAAATCTGAGCCAAATGAAAAACTCATCGGCAGATATTTCCCCAACAGCAGGTCAAATGCCCCGTTTACTAGGGCTGGCGCAGGCTTCGAAAATTTACCGCAATGTGCCGGGCCTTGAACACATGACTAATTTTTCGCACAAGGGAAATGAAATTGCCTTTGGTACCATTGGCGATGCCAGCACCTCAGAAGGATTGTTTTGGGAAACTATCAATGCTGCAGGTGTATTACAAGTACCCATGGTAATGTGTGTGTGGGATGATGGTCATGGTATTTCTGTTCCCAAAAAATATCAAACTACCAAAGAAAGTATTTCAGAAGTACTTAAAGGTTTTCAAAGAGAAAAAAATACCAATGGGTATGAAATTTTCAAGGTTAAAGGCTGGGATTATGTTGCCCTCTGCGAAACCTTTGAAAGAGCAGCCGCCATTGCCCGCGAACAGCATATACCGGTACTGATTCACGTGGAAGAAATTACACAACCGCAAGGGCATAGCACCTCGGGGAGTCATGAGCGTTATAAAAGTAAAGAGCGTTTGCAGTGGGAAACCGACTTTGACTGTATCAAACAAATGCGTGAGTGGATGCTCAAAAATGCAATTGCTTCAGAAGAGGAATTGAATAATATAGAGAGTGAATCCAGAAATAAAGTGCGCGATGCCAAATCTGCCGCTTGGAAAAGTTATACCGAGCCCATCAAATCAGAAATCAATACATTATTGACTCTGCTTGATGAAGCAACTGCAAAAAGCTCTCAGCAGGTTGAAATGACCGAATTGAAGGCGCAATTTCAAAAAATTATTGACCCTATCAGAAGGGACATACACAGCATCTTACGTAAAGCTATCAGAATCACGCGTCATGAGGAAGCTGCCGTGAATGCCGCATTAAAAAACTTTTATCATCAAACACTTCATGACTGTAACGATAGATATAGCAGTCATTTACATAGTCAATCATCAGAGGCACTATCAAAAGTAACTACTGAAGCGCCAAAATACAATGAAGACAGCAAGCAGGTGGATGCGAGAGAAATTATTCGCGATAATTTTGATTACATTCTTTCAAACCGCCCCGAAGTATTG
>JBILUU010000215.1:0-5231 GCA_044370815.1 Bacteroidia bacterium | reverse complement strand
AGCAAGATACTTTGTAAGATCATCTTACAATAAGCTTTTCAAACAATATTACCAATATGGGTATTGGAAGGTTTATGTTAACACGAAACATCACACTATCACTACTTTTAGGCAGTTGGTGCCCCTATTTTTTGTGTCATTTTTAATAGGAGGAGCTTTCATTTCAATTCTTTTTCCTGCGCTATTTATTGGATATTTGGCAATAATGGGGGTATATGTAACAGCAGGAATAGTAAGCGCAAGCAAACAAAGCAAAAAGTTTATGGTTGTTGCTAACATGGTAAAAAGCTTCTTTATATTGCATTTTTCCTATGGCCTAGGATATCTTACAGGAATTAAAGACTTTTTCATCATGCAAAAATCAATTAAAAAAGAAGAACATTTAAGCAGATAATATGAACCCAATAATTGACTTAAGGAGCGACACGGTAACCAAGCCCTCCAAAGAGATGTACGAAAGTATGATGCATGCGCCCTTAGGCGATGATGTTTTTGCTGAAGATCCAACCATAAATGAGTTGCAGAAGTATGCAGCAGACATGTTTGGTATGGAGGCAGCACTATTTTGCCCTTCAGGCACCATGACCAACCAAATTGCCATTAAGGTACACACCCAACCCGGTGATGAGTTAATTTGCGATGCCTATTCGCACATTTACAATTACGAAGGCGGTGGAATTGCTTTTAATTCGGGAGTACAGGCAAAATTACTTCATGGAGATAGAGGGCGACTGAAAGCAGCACAGATAGAAAGCGCAATCAATCCTAATTATGACTGGTTGACAAAAACTTCCCTCGTATGCTTAGAAAATACTGTAAATAGAGCTGGAGGTAGTATATATGAAATTAATGATATTCAACCAATTAAAGATGTTTGCTTGAAGCATAATTTAAGTTTGCATTTAGATGGTGCTCGCTTGTTTAATGCCGTAGTGGCTAAGGGGCATTCGCCCGCTGAATTTGGTAAATTATTTCATTCCATTTCAATTTGCCTATCAAAGGGATTGGGCGCCCCGGCAGGTTCTTTATTACTTGGAAATAAACCATTTATTGACAAAGCCAGAAGGGTAAGGAAAGTACTTGGAGGAGGAATGCGTCAGGCGGGAATATTGGCTGCTGCAGGTATGTATGCTTTAAAGAATAACGTATCAAGATTGAAAGAGGACCACAAGAACGCTACAATGATTGAGGCAGAGCTTCAAAGGCTATCTTACGTCAAGAAAATCATGCCTGTAGAAAGCAATATCATCATTTTTGACCTGGATGAACGAATTAAAGTAGATGTATTTGTGCATCAGCTAAGGCAAAACCAAATACTTTGCACCGGATTTGGCAGTCAATCAATAAGAATGGTTACACACTTAGATGCCGAGCATCATGCTTGCGCCAAAGTTTGCGAAGTGCTAGCTAATAGTAGGTTCTGATTGGTTTAACGGCATCTATTGTTTTTAATAATGATGATGGCTTCATCATTACCCATTTTTTTCGATTTGTACCAATCCTTACAAGCGCCATCCATGTCGCCCATGTTTTTCTTTACAAAACCCCTATTGTTGTATGCTTCCTGATTCTTTGGATCAATCTCGAGTACCTTGTTAAAATCGGCAAGGGCATCCTCAAAATGACCTAACTTGAGGTGTGCGCTCCCTCGACTTTGGTAGGAAAAAATAACCTCCGGTTGAGCATCAATTGTAACACTGTAATCCAAAATGGCCTTATCGTATTGATCGGTTAACCCATAGCAAAAAGCCCTTTTTAAGTAAGCGTTCAATAGTTTCGGGTCGGCAGTAATGGCTTTAGAAAATTCTTCAATAGCACCTGTATAATCGCCTTGCCTAATTTTTGTTTCACCTGCCTTGTAATTCTGTTCCGCTGTTTGGGCAATGGTTAGCGAATTAAAAAAAGAAAAAACAAGCAGTACGACTAGTATTTTATCTAAAAATCTCATTTTTGAATAATGTTTATGGTGAAGTTGTAATTTCTTTCTTACATTCGCACACTTTTATAAAAAAATCATAAAGTGGAACAAATATTGCAACAACTACGTAAAGAGTGGCAAAAGGTTAATAAATTTTCAAAACTTTCTTGACATATACCTGCAATTTATTCTGTGTTATGCGGAAATTTTTGTTACTACTAACCCTAGCAGCTGTGTTTACCACGGTGCGTGCTCAGGAGCCATTTAAGATTTATGGTAAATATATCGTAAACGGTGGTTCCACCTCAGGAGCCAAAATTACCATTGAAAAAAACGGAGTAAGGGTGAAGGTTGTTGAAGCCGAGAAATCCAAATTTGAATTCCCACTCGAATATGACTGTGAATACATATTCAGCTTCAGCAAAGATGGGTATGTAACCAAAAAGATTCAGGTTTCAACCAAAGTACCTAAGGAGAAGCAGTCATTAGAGTTTGAGTCTTTCAAATTTGATGTAGAAATATTTAAGCAATACGAGGGTGTAAATACAGTAATTTATAATCAACCTGTTGGCAAAATTAGGTTTAACGATGTGCTTAATGAGTTTGATTATGATACAGATTACACCAAGTCTATTCAAAACGAGATTGCCAAAGCCGATGAGGCGTTGAAAGAAAAAGCCAAGGAAGAACAGAAACAAAATAATACCCCTGTGAAACCCGATAAGCAGGTTAATAACGAAAACAAAGGGGGAGGAGTTGATCTCAGTAAAGCGCTTGGAGGGGGTGGAAAAACTAAAACCGAAAATTCGGGATCTTCATCCAATAAAGGTGGCTCTTTGCCAATGCCAACAAAGACGGTTGCCTTAACCGGTATTGTAACCATGGGTGCATATACCGCAGCTGTTTATTTAAATCCCAATATGAAAACCTATGGTTGGATAAATTATGGAGATAATAACGGCCGTATAGAAATTGCCACGAAGGAGGAATATGAAGCCAAGTTTAAACAGTATATGGAAAAGTAAAAGGTCTTTTTATTTAACCGTTCTGTTTAACATAATATTAATTATAAGCAAATTAATATTCATAAAAAAGCCCATTTAACAGGGCTTTTAAGAAACTAATTATCCTTTAGATTCAGGAATCTGCTTTAACGTTTCGAGCAAATATTTCCAAAACTTTTGAACAGATGAAACAGAAACTTTTTCATCTGGTGAATGCGCACCACGAATGGTTGGTCCAAAGGAAATCATCTCAATTTCAGGATATGGTCCGTTTAAAATACCACATTCTAAACCGGCATGGCAAGCATTTACATGCGGCTTTTCGCTAAACATTTTTTCATAAAGTTCGCTCATTAGTTTTACAATAGTTGCATTCGGATTGGGTGTCCAACCTGGATATGATCCACCATAGTTAACTTGCGCACCAATTAATTCAAATGCCGACTTAACAGCTTGCGCAACCTCCATTTTCTCGGTGTTAACCGAGCTTCTTGTTAAGCATTTTACGCTGTATTTGCCTCTGCCCAGCTCAATTCTTGCCAAATTGTTGGAACTTTGCACCAAATCGTTGATGGCTGCGCTCATGCGATAAATGCCATTTGGACAAACCGATACTGCTCTTAAAAAATTGAGCGCTGTGGCTGCATCCATCACCTGTAATGGTATTTCGGCAATTGCCAGTTCAATTGTTAATAAAGGATCGGTAATGCGATTTTCTTCTTTTATTTCACTCATCAATTGATGAAACAAATGCTCAAATGTATTTTTGGAGTTTTCGTTCATACAAATAGTTGCAACAGATTCACGAGGTATCGCATTTCTGAGACTGCCTCCGTCAATCAAGGCAATTTCTATGGGCATTTGTTCAGCAATCGACAATAAAATTCGGTTCATCAACTTATTGGCATTGCCTCTGCCCTTGTGAATATCCATTCCCGAATGCCCTCCTGTTAATCCTTTCACAAAAATAGAATAAGCTATAGCATTTACTAAAGGAGTTACTTCTTTATACATACCTTCTGCGGTAACGTCAATACCACCGGCACAACCAATTGTTAATTCATTGTCCTCCTCGGTGTCCAAATTCAGCATCATTTTTGCATTTAGCAGTCCCGGTTGCAGGTTGAGCGCTCCCGTCATGCCTGTTTCTTCATCAATAGTAAAAAGTGCTTCTAAGGGCGGATGCGGTATGTTTGTACTAGCCAACAAACCCATTATAGTAGCAACTCCGATCCCATTATCGGCACCTAAGGTGGTTCCTTTGGCCTTTACCCAATCGCCATCCACATACATGTCAATACCCTGTGTGTCAAAATCAAAATTGGTATCACTATTTTTTTGGTGTACCATGTCTAAGTGGCTTTGAAGCGCTACCACAGCGCGCTGTTCCATACCGGGTGTGGCGGGCTTTTTAATAATTACGTTACCTACCTTGTCTGTGTATGTGGGCAGATTAAGGGCCTTTCCAAAGTCTTCTATAAATTTTATTACCCTTTCTTCTTTCTTGGATGCGCGGGGAACCGCATTTAGTTTACTAAAGTTTTCCCAAATTTCTTGAGGTGCAATATTGGCTATATTCATGTATTTAATTTTGTTACAATATTAAGTGTCGACTACGATGTTTAAATGTTAAAAAATGACTAAATCACAAGTTGTTTTTCGATTTTTATTAACCAAAGTGCTTTTTTTATGTTTTAATTCGCACAAAATTCTATTGATGAAAAATATATCCCTAATTATCAATTTGATTCTTGGCCTTGCTGTTGCCGTGTTGTATTACCTTCATTTTAGCGCGCCAAAAAATGGCACAGCTGCCCAAACAGCCAAACCTAAGGCTGTGGCAATGCCCAAAATTAAATTTAAAGCCACTCCCCTTGTATATGTGAATGCCGATAGTTTGTGGGAGAATTTTGTGTTGGTAAAGCAAATGCGCAAAGAATTAGAAGCCGAAAAAAAGAAGTTTGAAACTAAATTTGAGGCAGATTATCACAAACTGGAAAGTGATTACATTGCCCTGCGCGACAAGGCCGAAACATTGAGTCAGGAAGAAGGCATGAAAATGCAACAAGAGCTTATGGCTCGGGAGCAAAAGTTGACCGAATTCCGTCAAACACAATCAGAAAGATTGGCAAAATTAGAGGCAGAAAAAACAGAAAAAATTCAAAAAACAATTACTGAATATATAACTGAACAATACAGTACATCAAATTATGCCTATATCTTAGGTTATTCTGCCGGAGGTGGAATTTTGTTTGCCAATGATAGTTTAGAAATTACCAACGAAGTGGTAGATGGGTTAAATGCTACTT
>JBILUU010000214.1:0-5243 GCA_044370815.1 Bacteroidia bacterium | reverse complement strand
CGACTTCGTGTCTAAACAACATGAATCACAAAGCCGCAGAAATGAAAAAAACTCCATGAATACTGCAATGTTTTACGTCCGTAAATAGCCAAAGTCCAGATTCCGCATTTTCTAATGCGGAATTTGGGATAAATCAATTTATTTTGAATTGCTCCTTAATCAATAACAATGTGAGCTATTATTCATTTTGCAAATCATAAATAGACTGATAACTTATATTTTCAACTTGCCATTCATCCTGATCTGCTTGTACAGAAATAATTTTAGCTCCCCCTGCCTCTAATGTTAGAAAATTTTGATTGAACACACATTTTACACCTCCCGAATAGCTTAAATACAAACCACAAACCAACACATCTGAAATTATTTGCAAATGCTGTTGATCTATCTTAGTAAATATCAAGGCCGGTTTTTCCCATACAATTTCTTTTTCCTTTTGAATAAAAATGAGCGTGTCCAAAACAGTTGTTGCATGCTCAGTTTGGGGTTTAAGCTGTAGCTTCAAGTATCCATTTTTAACCTGAGTGGAATCAAAATATACGAAGGGCTCAATCATTACACCGGCCTGCAAATTTTTCAAATCAAAATCAATCATTTTAGATTGTTGCACTGTGCCTTTGATATCTTTTAGTTCAAGCAACAAATTCAACTGCCGGTTTCTAGCTTTTTTTGTGCTGTTTAATTTTAATTTTATACCTGCCTTTTTATCGAGCACTAACGAGTAATTACTTGCATAGGGAGGTATTTTTCTTTGCCCGCTAAAGTCAATAACCGCCCAAGTTACTCCCGGCCAACTTTCATTAAACTGCCAGAAGAGCGATCCTGCACAGTAAGAAGAATGATAAAGATGTGCATTGTATGCCGTTTTAAGCGCTTTCAATTGTATGTATCTGCTGGCAAAACCAATAAATGTATTGTGCGTATCTGCTGGCAAATAATCAGCAATATAGCGATGCAACAATTTTGTTCCTTTATAACTTTTCATTCGATTTTGTGCAAAATCTATGGCCGTATTTGCCGGGGAATATTTATTGATGCACACATCGGTGGCGCATGATGGCATGCCGTATTCACTTGCAAAACGTGGAACATGTGTATAAAAATCTTCAAAAGGTGCTTCTCCATGCCAAATACCCCAATAATGATTGTCGCCTTTTTTGAAATCCTCACTCCTTCCCCAATTACTCATAGGAGAGGAAGAAATATATCGTACATCAACATGTTGCTTTTTTAACTCTTCAGGTATTATTTGCTCAAACAACTTCTGATAATCGTTGATGAGTTTTAAACTATCTTGCATGGCGTAATGATATTTTCTTTGCCAACCCCAATTATTCCAAGCCACCTCAATTTCATTGTTTCCGCTGAATAATACAATACACGGATGTTTTTTGAGCCGACTCACCTGATAAGCCACCTCTTCTTTTACATTGTTCATCCACTCTTCATCTCCGGGATACATGGTGTTGGCAAACATAAAATCTTGCCAAATAGCAATATGCAAGCTATCGGCTAAGGAATAAAAATAATCATCCTCGTACCAACCACCTCCCCATATACGTAGCATATTGCAACCATAGTTTTGGAGTTCTTTAAACAAGTGGCGGTAAAACTCATACCTATTGGGTAGCCCCTGATATTGTTGAATATGAGCAACACGCTTGTAATTTTTTATGGGTAAAGGATACATGTTGTAGGGCACATAATTGGCCCCGTACATAAAACGCTGCTGCGATTTTTTTTGACGATCGAAAAAAGCAAAACTTTCACCTTCGGCTTCCTTTACTTGCCTCAAGTGATAAAATGGCTGTACAGCAGTGGCAGGGTAATTTTCATGCTGAACCTTTTCGCTTTGTATAGCTGTAGCAATGATTTTAATAGGTTGCCAAATGCCACAACTTATTAATCTTGGATTGATATCCCATCCAAATTGAAAAGCAGCTTTTCTCACAAATGGACTGGCCTTAATTTCTCCTTCCTCATTGTCGGCAGGATAATTGATTGTAGTTTGTCGGGCTTTTCTGTTGCCTATTTCAACAGCACTTCGAAAAACTATTTTCAGCAAGTTTGTGCCTTCACGAATGTACTTGGTAATATTTTGCTTGTATGCAACAAACATATTATTGCCCTTTAAAACAAGCTGATTGTTTAGGTAAACCTCTGCATAGGTATCTAATCCTTCGCATAATATTTCATAGCTAAATCCCGTCCTAACCTCTAAATTAAAAGTGGTGGTATAGGTAAAACTACTGTCTTCTACCCATTTAATCAGCTGCGTGTTATTATTAATATATGGCTGAGGAATTAATTGATTACAAACCAAATCATTGATGTTACTCCCCGGCACAATGGCCATGAATTGTTTTTTACTTTTGCCTATAGAGAAATACCAATCGCAGTAGTCGCTGTCAAGCTCAATTAACTGTTGGCCCTGAGCGCAGCGGAACAACAATAGGAATAAAATTGTCAGCCGCCCGTATTGGAGTATTCTGCTAAAAAAATCCATGAAGTTGAGCTAGCATCGCTTTAACTTTTTCTGCCGAAACTATTGATAATTCATTATTATGAAGATTGGCATTAAAGGAAATAGCATAATCATGTGCTGGTAAATTGTGCGTTTCTAACACAGATGCAGAAGAATGAAAATGGGTTATCCCAATTTTTGCAAATGATAAAATATTGTCGGCTTGAACACCGGAGCCAACCATAATATCGATTCTATTTTTTGCAGTTGCTTGCATATGTTGTATGTTATCTAAACCGCTGATGGCCTTTAACTGCCTGCCCGAGGTAAGTATACAAGAAACTCTCAACTCAGCAAGGTTGGTAATACCTTCGATATAATTGGTACAAACATCAATTGCACGATGAAAAGTAACCGGTATATTATCACAAATATTCATTACTGCGCGCGAAAAAGACATATCAATATTGCCTTCCGCATCGAGCGCACCAAACACAATTCCACTGGCTCCATGCTTTAATGCTGCCTCAATATCGAGCAACATCGTTTTTTTCTCTGTTTGAGAATAATAAAAATTGCCCCCGCGAGGGCGAATCATAATGTATAAAGGAATATCACATTCGCTTTTTATATTGGCAATAGTACCTATGCTTGGCGTTGTTCCGCCAACCTCATATCCGCTGCATAGCTCCACACGATGAGCGCCCGATGCATGAGCTAGAATAGCATCAGTTGCACTATAACAACAAATTTCAAGTATAAAAGAAGTTGAATTATTAAGCATCAACGATTAGTTTTCAAATGCACTAATATATCCTTTTTTAAAACTCTTAAGCTGCTTATTGCTGCCAACATAGTCGATAACCTTAACTTTGTAGTTGCTGCTGCCTGCTGCTTTATCGCGTGTTCCAAATCTTTTTCCTAGGTCAAACAAATCGTCACTAATGTTTCTTACCGAATAATTTCTTTCAATCAATATCTTGTATAATTGAAATGCCTCGTCAATTTGTCCATTCTTTTTGAAATCAGCTGCCACATAATTAAGTGCTGCATTTTTAAAATTATCCTTCGTAAAATCAAACAAACTTTTCTTTTGCAAATTGTATTTTCCAAGCTCGAATTGTACATGATAAGCTTGCGCCTCCTTATATTTGGCAATTGCCTCGGCATAGCTTCCGTTCATTTGCAAATCAAGAATCTTGTTAATGAATTTTTGATACGTTGCAGGTGCAAGAATACTTGATTTTTCTTCAGCAATTTGAGCATAATCAATCTCACATTCGTCATTTTCATTGGCCATTTTTATGGCATTATCATAGGAGTCTGATGCCAAAATATAGTTTCCCGAGGCAATGTGTCCTTTAGCTTTTTGAACAAGTTCTTGAAACTTCCTTTGTGTATTCTCACATCTAAATTTTTTGAGTTTATCTTTTAAACTAGCAATTGAAGCAGTAATTTCTTTGTCGCTATCTAATTTATAAAACGCTTGCATTTCCTCAGCTTTTGTGAGCTGTGTTTTGAGCGCATCCCAATCGTTATTATTCGCAAGACTATTGAGATCGGTCAATTTCAATTTCAAAACTTCACGTGCCGACTTTTGCTCAGTATCAAGTGGTATGATTGAAGGTGCAAATCCGAATTTGCTTTCCAATTCATGCGCAGTTTCGAAGCCAGCCAAAGCGCTGCTGAAATCTTTTTTTGAAAAAGCATCTTTAGCATCAGCCACCGCATTCTTGTAATCGTTAAGCTTAAGGGCCTTGTCAACTATTTCTTCCATGCTACGATCACGTTTGTCAATTTGATTGTCAGAGGCGTAATTTTTTGCTTTGTTAAACTTGTTGTATGCTTCCACACTATTACCTGCTTCGGCATCCTTTTTTGCGCTGTTCAATATGTTTTCGTAGATAGCTTTATGACAATTACCGACAGCAATTTTGGCTGACTCATTACATATCACTCCATTAATCTCTCTGCACAATTTTATTGCTCTGTCGTACTGCACAAGCGCTTCCTGATATTTACCGGAATTAGCCAATTGGTCACCACTTTCAAGATATTCATTATAAATATTTTTAAACAAGGTGAGAGAATTTTGATAAGTATTTATTTCGGGATTCATGTTGAACCAAACCTCTCTCAACTTTAGATCAGCATCAATTAAATTACCTTCTTCAAACTTCATCATAGCCAACTGATAAGCAGCAGGTGCAAAGGTTGGATTAATGGCAATTGACTTATTAAAAAAAGTGAGCGCCAAAGAATTGCTCTTATTGTTTAGCGCTTCCATTCCTTTAGAATAGTAATATGAGTCGAGTGAGGCATAGGCCATATTTACTGACATACGCTTTTGCGCCAATATATTTCTTAAGGCAGCTGTACGGCTCATTAAATTGATAGGATCATTGGCAGCAAGTTGAAGTACACTGGAATAACCACGTAGTTCAATTTGATTGATGATACCTTCGGCCTGTTGCAAAATCGTAGTAGCGCTTTCAATATTCTCAGGCGATACAAAAGCAATAGATGCCAACTGACCTTGAACGTTATCCAGCATCATGTTGCTGTTATAATAATCATTGATCAATGCTAACCTGTTATTGAAATCATTAAGCGCTTGCGCGTCATAAAACAACAACATATTCACAAGTTGTAGTGCAGATTTTTGCATTCCAACAGGTATTAAATTAGTATTAATAAATGTGCTGTAGGCATTCATTCTATTCAAATTTGAAATTTGCAAGCTTCTGAGTATGCCTCCTCTTTCATCGAGCACATTAAC
>JBILUU010000213.1:0-5248 GCA_044370815.1 Bacteroidia bacterium | reverse complement strand
CGAGCTATGTTGGCAATAATGTTTGGTCAACCACGGAAACAAATGATTTGATTAATATCAATGCAGTGGGTAACTACAGTATTGATGTAACCTATACCGATGCCAATGGATGTTCATCTGTATCATCACCAATCAGTGTTACCGTTAATGCACTTCCTGCACAGCCTGTCATCACGGCAAGTGGACCAACAACATTCTGTTTGGGTAATAGTGTTGATTTAACTTCGAGCTATGTTGGCAATAATGTTTGGTCAACGAGTGCAAATACCGATGCGATTACAATAAATGCGGTAGGTAATTACAATATTGATGTAACTTATACCGATGTCAATGGATGTTCATCTACATCATCACCAATCAGTGTTACCGTTAATGCACTTCCTGCACAGCCTGTCATCACGGCAAGTGGACCAACAACTTTCTGTTCGGGTAATAGTGTTGATTTAACTTCGAGCTATGTTGGCAATAATGTTTGGTCAACCACTGAAACAACAGATTTGATTAATATCAATGCAGTGGGTAACTACAGTATTGATGTAACCTATACCGATGCCAATGGATGTTCATCTACATCATCACCAATCAGTGTAACAGTCAATGCGCTTCCTGCACAGCCTGTCATTACAGCCTTTGGTTCACTTGTTTTCTGTAATGGGTCAAGTGTAATGTTGGCTTCAAATGAATCTGTCGGAAACACATGGAGCAACTCAGCCACAAGTCAATCCATAGTGGTTGGATCGTCAGGAAACTACACAGTAACTTACACTGATGCCAATGGCTGCAGTCAAACATCTGCTGCATTGCAGGTACAAGTTAATACGCCAACTCCTGCAACACTTAACTTGCCGGTGACAAATTATTGTGAGTCAGATCTTCCTATCATATTATCTGGTGGATTACCAGGTGGAGGTAATTATATAGGTTCAGGAGTAATCAATAATATTTTATATCCTGCCTTATTACCATCAGGTTTGTATAACCTACAATATGTTACAATCGATGCCAATGGTTGTTTATCAAATGCCAGTCAGGCAATTACTATAAACGCAAATCCAATTGTTTCATTATCTGCTTCTCAAACTGTATTGTGTGTTAATGAAGGTCCAATCTCATTGATTACCTCGCCCGCAGGAGGTACATTAATTGGAAATGGGGCAGTGGGCAATAATACCTTTGTACCATCTATAGCTGGAATTGGAATTCACACCCTACAATATGAATACACAGATGCTAATTTATGTGGTGCTACCGCGTCTCTTACCATAGTGGTAAATCCGCCACCTCAGCTTGTGATATCTCCAATTCCTGATCTTTGTGCCAACAGTGGCATTTATCCTCTAAACAATGGTTTCCCCTCTGGAGGCACATATTTAATTGATAATGCAGCTGCAACAGAAATCAATACCTCAACACTTTCTACGGGGACACATACACTTGTTTATAATTATAATCCTTCGGTTGGATGCAGTAATTCTATTTCTACACAATTTACAATTAACAGTTTGCCTTCAGTTTCACTCAATAATATCGGACCATTTTGCGAAACAGCTTCACCTGTGCAACTTAATAATGGTTTCCCTTCGGGCGGATCATACGTTGGAACAGGTGTTATTGGTGGTGTTTTCTATCCATCATTAGCAATTCCGGGAAATAATCTAATTACCTACATCTATACCGACAACAACGGCTGCTCTGCGAGTGCAGCGCAAACAATTGATGTGTTGGCTCCTCAACCGGCCAGCTATACTCCTCTGACACCACTCTGTATCAATTCGCCTGCTATTGCCCTTAATAATGCTCAACCAACTGGTGGTGTTTACTCAGGCAATGGTGTTGTTTCAGGTAATTTTGATCCTACTATTGCAGGCATTGGTAATCATCAAATTTTGTATACTGTTTCTGATGTAAATGGTTGTAATTCATCTATATCTCAAGTAATAACTGTAAATGCATTACCTACTGTAAATTCTTTGTCTATACCCGCTGTTTGCAGCAGCACAGGCCCATTCACGCTTTCATTTGCACAACCAATAGGTGGTGTGTACTCTGGAGTAGGAGTAAGTAACGGTATTTTTGATCCTGCACTTTCAGGAAGTGGGGTGTTCACAGTAACTTACACCTATACTGATATTAACTCCTGCAGTAACACAGCTAGTCAGAATGTTACTATTAATTCGGCACCAGTTATTTCACATAACAATTATTCTCCCGTTTGCGAAGGCAGTGGGTTAGTGAGTCTTGGTAATGGTATTCCGGTGGGGGGTACTTACGCAGGAAACTTTGTAAGCAATAATCAATTTAATACCAACGCAAGTGGATCTGGAACTTTCGTTATTGATTATATCTTTACTGATACTAATGGCTGTCAGGCAACCGTTAGTGCTAATCTAGTTGTTAATTCATTGCCGCTGGTGACACTTTCTCCTCTCGGTAATATTTGTGATAATCTCACCAATATTAATTTAACGAATGGATTGCCGGTAGGTGGTACTTATTTTGGAGCAGGAGTAACCAGTGGGGCTTTAAATCCTTCGATTTTATCTAATGGAAATCAAACATTAGGATATACCTACACAAGTGCGAATGGCTGCGCAGATACAGCCTTGCTAAGTTTTAACATTTATAACTTTCAGGCTGCTGCAGGTACTGATCAGAGTATAACCTGTACAACATCTGCTCTGCTACAGGCTCAGAGCAACTATCAAGGTTTTGATAGTTTAATGTACTCGTGGTCACCTGCAATTGGTCTTGGTAACTCAAATTCTGCATTGACACTTGCAAATCCATCTTCGTCAACTAATTACATTGTCACAATTACTGACGGTCAATGCATTGCGGTGGATACTGTGCTCGTTGCTGTTGCGCCTTCCAATTTCAACTTATCTGTGACACCGAGTGTGCAAGTAATAAATGCACCTCCATTTATTGTTACTTTCACAAATAACACACCTAATCCTTACAATTATTCTTTCGTATGGGATTTTGGCGATGGAACAACATACAATGGGTTTCAACCAATATATCACAACTATTCAAGTAATGGTATTTATACAGTTACATTAATTGCTACTGCTTTAGGAAGTGGCTGTATTGATACCTTAGTTATGTCAAATCTAATAACTTGTAATAATGGGGTCATTTGTAATGATAGTGTAAATATATACGTTGATGGGGTGATTGTTCCGAATAATACCAATTTCAGTACTTCTGTTTGTCAAAATCAAAATATCGTACTAAGCACTTTTGCAGGTCCTAATGCCAATTATCAATGGTATTTCAATGGATTGCCAATTCAGGCAGGAGTGAATAGTTCCTACTTGCCATCTGTTTCAGGCTACTATTCAGTTTCTATAGAAGATAGTGGTTGCACCGTTCTATCAGATGCTGTTAACATTACCATTTATCCTGCTCCTCCTTTGCCATATATCTCAAGTAGCGGATCAACTAACTTTTGTGGTGGAGGTACTTTAACCCTTGCTGCCAATGCAGGATATACCTCCTATTTGTGGTCAACCGGAGCCACACAAAACAGCATAGTAGTTAATACCTCGGGAACATATTGGGTGCAAGGGTTTGATGCTAACGGCTGCTATAGTCAATCGCTTGATTATTCGGTAAATGGCAGTGTTATGTTACCTCAATATATTTGCTTGGCAACGGTGGATACTGCATTAAACAAAAACAGAGTTATTTGGGAAAAGCCAATTACGAATGCCATTGATTCATTTGTGGTATATAGAGAATCTGTTTTGGCCGGTGTTTATAATGAAATCGGTCGTATCGCTTACCAATCTCCAAGTGAGTTTGTTGATGTTAATTCATTCCCATCAACAAGCAATAATCGTTACAGATTGGCAATTCTAGATACATGTGGCAACCTCACTACGCAAGGAGATATTCATGCAACCATAAAATCATGGATTGTGCCTTTCGGAACTGGTGACAGCTTGGAAGTATTTTTCACAAGGTATATTGGAATAAACTCTTTAAGTTACACGCTTTACAGAGGGCCTTCTCCTTATGATCTTTCTCCGATTGGAAATGCCTACACTTTTAATAACAATGCCAATATTCATTCTATTAAAGATTTCTCTCCTCCGGCATATTCTTCGGGTTACATTTACTATCAAGTTAGAGCCAATCTAATCAACGAGTGCTCAAGTGATAGCAATGTATATCTTCAGTCAATTTCCAATACAGTTGGTTATGGCAATGCATTGGGATTAGAAAACATCAATCAATCACTAGAGGTAAATGTTTTCCCAAATCCTAACAATGGGGCATTTAGTGTAGCTATTGACGCTATGTTGAATGAAGATATTAATATCATGGTATACAATCAGATTGGCGAATTAGTGTGGTCAAAACAACTTTACAACATGAATGGGAAAACAACAATATATGTGCCCCTTGATCAAGCAGCGCAAGGTGTCTATCATTTAAGTGTTGCGAGCAATAAGAAAATTGTAAACAAAAAAGTAATTATCAATAAGTAAAACAATAGAAATAGAGTATATAACATCCATAGAAAAAATCATGAAGAAAATTATAATTTTAGGGATAGCAATTGTGGGTTTGCTTACCGCAAAATCATGGGCTCAAACAATAAGCACCTTGCCTCTGCAGGACAACATATTTTGTCAAGGTGAGAGTATTAATATTTCCTATGCTGTTAACGGAGTATTTGCAGCGGGAAATGTATTTAGTGCCCAACTCAGTGATAATGTTGGAAGCTTTGCCTCACCTGTAATTATTGGCAGCGTTGCATCAACTGCTTCTGGCAATATTTCAGCAAGTATTCCTCTGTCGGCATTGATAGGAACGGCATACAGGATAAGAGTAGTTGCCTCTAACCCTGTTCAAGTTGGCACTGATAATGGAAATGATATCACTATCAATGCGCTGCCATTAGTTACATTTACAGCTCCTGCAGATGTCTGTTCCTCTGCAGATGCTATTTTGCTCAACGGTGGTACGGGCGCTCCTGCTGGAGGTTTAGGCATATATTCTGGTCAAGGTGTATTTAGTGGCAGTCTTTATCCAAATTTTGCAGGTTCAGGAACCTTTACTCTTGAATACACTTATACTGATCTTAATGGTTGTGTAGCAGCAGCTACTGATGATATTACCGTATTTCCTGCTCCCTCAGTAACACTTGATAACTTCAATTCAATTTGTCTCAATGAATCGCCTATTATACTTACCGGAGGATTGCCTACTGGTGGTATATATTCAGTGAATGGAATAA